>WFOC01000113.1 GCA_015488295.1 Gammaproteobacteria bacterium | reverse complement strand
GTACAGCGTGCTGTTTTATGACTGGGTTAACCCGCTGGCTATTTCGCTGGAAAGCAATCAGGATATTGGCGCGCTGCTTGGCGGCGCGGAAAACACCCAGATCATGCGTCTGGTCGTCGGCCTGATTGTTGCAGCGGGCATGCTGTTTTATATTTTCAAAGCCGCCGATTTCCGCAGCAGCAAGGATAACGTGCTGGCTGGCGTAGCTATCGGCCTGATCATTCTGGCCGCCTGGTACACCAGCAGCAATATCACAATCAATGCCGACGATTCACATTATTCACTGTCTGATTATTACGCTGAATGGGATATGCTGGCTGAAGATGATGAAGGCAAACCGGCCACTGGTCGCGCACTTAATCCGCAATCCTTCACTTTCGTCAACCCCATCGGTCAGACTTACGGCTACATCAAGGACGGCCTGGACTCAACACTGCTGACCTTCGGCCTGGTCTCGGTATTCGGTGTGATTCTGGGTTCATTATTATGGGCGCTGATCAGCCGTTCATTCCGCATCGAATGGTTCGTTGATTTCAAGGATTTTGTCAACCACACTATCGGCGCTGTGCTGATGGGCTTTGGCGGCGTGCTGGCACTAGGCTGCACCGTTGGCCAGGGCATCACCGGCATGTCGACGCTGGCGGTGGGGTCGATACTCACTTTCATCTCCATCATTTTCGGCAGCGCACTGACCATGAAAATTCAGTATTACAAGATTGTTTACGAAGAAGAAGCAACCTTCGGTAAAGCATTTGTCACTGCACTGGTCGACATGAAGCTACTGCCAAAATCGATGCGAAAGCTGGATGCCATCTAAGGCAGCAGCCAAAGCCGAGCCTTCATCAATAACGGCCGGCCAGTGGTCGGTGTACATTCTGCGCTGTGCCGATAACAGTCTGTACACCGGCATCACCACCGATATGCACCGTCGACTGGACGAACATAACGGTGTGGTGAAAAATGGCGCAAAATATACCCGTCACCGGCAACCGGTGACGCTGGTCTATCAGGAAACAGTGGCATCACGTTCACAGGCCTGCAAACGTGAATCGGCCATTAAAAGTCTGAGCAAATTTCAAAAAGAACAATTAATCGTAAAAAAACCAGAAAAATTCTGATAAAAAACATTTTCTTGACCTCAGTCAAGTATAAAAAAAGCCTCTGTACTACTATATACCCGTCGCAGGTTTTCATAGTTCCTGCGACGATGCCTCGCACTACCTCTCTCTCCTGGAGGTGTGCATACGGCGTGAGCTGGTTACTCACGCCGTTTTTTATTTCCCGAGAATAATTCCTGTCTTTAGAACGTCTAGTACGCTAGTGTAGTTTTCATTATCTGCGTACGCGGCATCCATATCAGGAGATATTTTTATGTCAAAACCTCTGTTTTCCCGACTTCCTCCCCTGTTTGTTTTTCTTGCCTTATTTTTCAGCCACGCGGCTTTTGCCGGTAATCCAGATAACGCACCCTGGGGCGGCGCTAAAGTCACTTATACAAAATACAAACCACAAAAGGTGGTCTACGATGTACACGTGAAAACTGTAGCAGCCGTCGAAAGCGTACTGGATCGCGCCAGCCATCTGAGCAAGATCACCGGCGCAGACCCTTTTGAACAGTCCATCGTGCTGGTACTGCACGGCAAGGAACTCAGCTTCTTCGCCATCAGGCATTATGATAAATATAAAGACCTGATGAAGCGCGCACAAAGTCTGGTTGAGAGTGAAGTAATTTCCATGAAGATGTGTAAAATTGCCGCGCAAAGTCAGGGTTATGCCCCGGAAGATATCCACGGTTTTATCGAAATGGTGCCAATGGGGGATGCTGAAATTATTCGCCTACAATATGAGGATGATCATGCCTACATGCAATAAATTTTTAACCTGTGTTTTATCGCTGGCGACTTTACTGTTCGCCGGTCAGTCACTGTCCACCGCAACAAAATACGCACCGACTTCGGTCGACATGCAGGTAAAACAGGTTTCTGAACACGTTTATTATGTAGAAGGAAAACCCGGCATCGCCACAGACAATGAAGGCTTTATCTCCAACGCCGGTTTTGTCATCACCGGTGATGGCGTTGTTATTTTTGATGCTTTAGGTACACCTTCGCTGGCCAACGAGCTGATTAAAAAAATAAAAAGCATCACCGATCAACCCGTCAAAAAAGTTGTGGTCAGCCACTTTCATGCCGATCATATCTACGGCCTGCAGGTGTTTGAAGAACTGGGCGCAGAAATCATCGCGCCTTTGGGCGCACAGAAATACATCAACTCCGAAGGCGCAAAAGAGCGACTGGAAGAGCGCCAGTTTTCGCTCGACCCGTGGGTGAATGAAAACACTCATCTGGTACTGCCCGATACTACCGTTGAGAAATCAACCACATTCACCATGGGCGACTTAACTTTCACCATCAACTTCATGGGCAAGGCGCACTCTGACGGTGACCTGACCATGCTGGTCGAACCGGATAAGGTTTTATTCTCCGGCGACATCATCTTTCAGGGACGCATTCCTTTTGTTGGCAGCGCCGACTCAAAAATATGGCTGGATACACTCACCCGCCTCGAAACCGACGGCCTGACCGCGCTGGTTCCCGGTCACGGCCCGGCTTCCAGAGACCCGAAAAATACTATCTCATTAACCCGGCGCTACCTGGCCTACCTGCGTGAAGTGATGGGCACCGGCATCGAAGAACTCACGCCTTTTGATGAAGTGTATGCCGCCGCTGACTGGTCGGAATTTAAAAACCTGCCCGCCTTCGATGCCGGTAATCGCATCAATGCTTATCAGGTGTATCTGTCGATGGAAGCTGAGATGCTGGAGGAGTAAGAGAATTTGGCAGTTTGCAGTCGGCAGTTATCAGTTAAAAACCAAAGAACCTGAAAGCCCCGTAATTGCTGAGCCGTAAGCTGGGGTGACGAAGGAAGCCCAACGCTTTGACATTCGATTAAACATGTTGGGGTTGTACTTTAACCTACCGGCTTATTTTTCTCGCAGAAAAAAGCCTTTTTTTATCCACAGATGAACGCAGATAAACACAGATGTTTGTAGCATTCGCCTACGGCGAAGCTAATAAAAAATGGTTGTATCTGCGTTCATCTGTGGACAATATATTTTTTCTTTGCGAACCCTGCGCCTCTGCGAGAGTAAAATCTTTACTTCCGCTTTGCTCAATAACAACAGCTTAAAACAAACAACAAATCACTCACACCCACTAAAATTGATATAAAAATCAATAAAAGCAACATTAAACCCAATTATTGATAAATATATCAACAAATAAACTTTGATTTTTTTATCAAATTAGCTATGATTAATGCACCATTATGCGCTTTAAATCACAATGACTGAATCTGAAATTATTAACGAAATCATCGCCCGGGCAAAAGCACAAAACATCAGCCAGGGTGAGCTCGCTGCCCGTGCTGGCATTCGCCAGGAAACTCTGTCGCGCGCCAAGAAAAATTCCAACCTGCGTTTTAAAACCATCGAGCAACTGGCAAAAATTGTTGGCCTGCAGTTAAAGCTTATTGCTGATAATCCGGTGGCCGACAAAATACAGGAAGGCACCCTGTTCCCAACATCCAGCGCATCCTCATGAGTACCGACCACGAAGCCGTTATCTGGACACGCCTCGGCGGCACCCCCCGGCGCATGGGCAGGCTGTATGTCACCGACAAAGAGTGCCGCTTCACCTATGACGAAAATTATCTGCAGCTCGACCTGCCCGGCCTCGGCCTGGTATACGCGCCGGAATATTACGGCACGACCACCATCAGCCGCGAACGCAAGGAACCGTTCGACCTGTTCCCACCAATTCAATCATTGATTCCACCACGACAGAGCGACAACTTTCAGCGCAACCTGGCGCTCAAATACCTGCAGAGCAAACACGGTCAGAAATACTCCGGACTGGACATGACCAGCTTTGATGCCGACTGGGAAATTCTGAAAATCTCCGGTCACGGCGGCATTGGCCACCTCGATGTTTTTGAAAACGACAGCTGCGCAGAAAACTGGTACGCCAATCCGCCACCGCACGAACTGATGGAAGTCACCGAAGAGCTGGGCTTTTCACTGAAACAGTTCATGAC
>WFOC01000112.1 GCA_015488295.1 Gammaproteobacteria bacterium | reverse complement strand
TATTGGCTGCATGTTGTCGGGCAGTGCCCGACCTACAAAAAATATAACAATGTATAAATAAAGAGAATATAAATCTATGTCATCAGTAATGTCACAAGACAGTTCGACAGTCTCAGCGCCTGCCGTCAGCAGCCATCCTTCTTTCGAGTGGGTGCGCAGCGAGCGCATCGATTCGTTGAACCTGACTTTGCAGGCGTTTCGCCACAGGAAAACAGGCGCGCTGCATTACCACATGGAAGCGGAAAATACTGAGAACGTTTTTCTGGTGGCTTTCAGAACCGTGCCGATGGACTCCACCGGCGTGGCGCACATCCTGGAACATACTTCGCTTTGCGGCAGTAAAAAATACCCGGTGCGCGACCCTTTCTTCATGATGATCCGCCGTTCGCTGAATACCTTTATGAATGCATTCACCAGCAGCGACTGGACGGCTTACCCCTTTGCCAGCCAGAACAAAAAAGATTTTAACAACCTGATGGATGTGTATCTGGACGCGGTGTTTTTTACCCGTCTCGATGAGCTGGATTTTTTACAGGAAGGCCATCGCGTTGAATTTAAAGAAGCCGGTAATCCGGACAGTGAACTGGAATACAAGGGCGTGGTGTTCAATGAGATGAAAGGCGCGATGAGCTCACCGGTAAGTGTATTGTGGCAGGAAGTTAGCAAATACCTTTACCCGACTTCGACCTATCATTACAACAGCGGCGGTGAGCCACAGGATATTCCTGACCTGACTTACCAGCAGCTGAAAGAATTTCACCAGACGCACTACCATCCGAGCAACGCCATCTTCATGACCTTCGGTGATATCCCGGCCAGCGAACACCAGCAGAAATTTGAAGAGCAGGCGTTAAACGCGTTCGACAAACTGGGCATGGAAATTTCGGTAAAACCGGAAAAACGTTACCTGGCACCACTGGTGGTAGAAGAAGCCTATGCTTATGACGCGGTCGGCGAGGAGACTACCGAAGACAAGGCGCATCACGTGTTGAGCTGGTTGCTCGGCCCCTGTACTTCGCTGGACGACATGATGAAAGCCAACCTGTTGTCGCAGGTGCTGTTTGATAACAGTTCATCACCGCTGCGTCAGGCGCTGGAAAAAACCGACCTTGCCGCCGCACCGTCACCGCTGTGCGGGCTGGAGGATTCCAATTTTGAAATGTGTTTTTTATGCGGCGTTGAAGGCAGTAAAGTTGAGAATGCGGTGGCATTCGAAAAGCTGGTGCTGGATGTATTAAATGATGTTGCCGAGAACGGCGTGCCGCATGAAAAACTCGAAGCCGTATTGCACCAACTGGAATTAAGCCAGCGTGAAGTTGGTGGTGATTCTTACCCGTTTGGCCTGCAACTGATTCTCAGCGGTTTGACCGCGGCCATTCATCGTTCTGATCCGGTGTCCTTGCTTAACCTTGACCCGGTGATCGAATCATTACGCGAAGACATTAAAGATCCGGAATTTATCAAAAAACTGGTGCGCGATCTGTTGCTCAACAACCAGCATCGCGTGCGTCTGACCTTGCGTCCGGATGAAGAATTAAGCCAGCGCAAAGAGCTGGCAGAAAAAGCCGAACTGGCTGCCAAACGTGCCGCCATGAGCGAGGAAGAAAAACAGCACGTGATCGAGCAGGCCGCAGCGCTGGCCGAGCGCCAGTTGCAGGAAGACAACCCTGAAATATTGCCGAAAGTCGGTTTGCCCGATGTGCCTGCAGAAATAAAAATTCCACAGGCAACAAAGCAAACGATTGCCAACACAGAATCCACAATTTACAGGCAGGGCACCAACGGCCTGGTGTATCACGAGATTGTGTGTGAACTGCCGGAACTCAGTGAAGAAGAGCTGGCCTTGCTGCCGTATTATTCTTCCTGTCTGACCGAGCTGGGTTGTGGTGATAAAGATTATTTGCAGATGCAGGAATGGCAGTCCAGCGTCAGTGGTGGCATTCATGCTTCGCAGAGCATCCGCGCTTACACCGATGATGAACAGAAGACTCGTGCTTATTATATTTTTTCCGGCAAGGCACTTGGTCGCAATAACAAAAAGCTGGCCGAGCTGTTATATCAAACATTAAACGCGGTGCGTTTTGATGAAGATGACCGCATTGTCGAGCTGATCACGCAGATGCGTTCGCGCCGTGAACGCAGTGTGACCGGCAGCGGCCACACGCTGGCGATGTCGGCAGCGGCCAGTGGCCTGAGTCCGGTGGCGATGCTGAATCATCAGTTCGGTGGCCTGCTGGGTATCAAATCACTGAAAGCGCTGGATGATTCACACAAGGAAAAAGATGCGATCAAACACACCGCAAGACTGTTCGCTTCTATCCACGAAAAAATCAAGGCGGCTGCGAAGTCCTACATGCTGACGGTGGAACCGCACAAGGTGGATGAGACCATCAGGGAGTTCGAACAGGTCTGGCAACAGACTGATGCAACAAAAACCGCGATGCTCAGTCTGCCTGAAATTAAGCAGCAGACCAGACAGATGTGGATCGCCAATACCCAGGTCAACTTCTGCGCCAAGGCGTATCCGACAGTGACTATGGAGCACGTCGACGCGGCTGCCTTGTCGGTGCTTGGCGGATTTTTACGCAACGGTTTTCTGCACACCGCGATTCGCGAGCAGGGCGGTGCCTATGGTGGCGGTGCCACGCAGGACACCAATACTGCCGTGTTTAAATTTTATTCCTACCGTGATCCACGCCTGAGTGAAACGCTGGATGATTTTGACCGGGCCATCGACTGGATGCTGGAGAACGGTCATGAAGAACGCCAGCTGGAAGAAGCGATTCTCGGTGTCATCGGCAGCATGGATAAACCCGGCTCACCGGCGGGGGAAGCCAAAGCGGCTTTCCATAATGAATTGCATGGCCGCACGCGAGAAAAATTGCAGCTGTTCCGCCAGCGTGTGCTGGAAGTCAGCATCGATGATTTGAAACGTGTTACCGAAACCTATCTGAAAAATGGTGAGGCCAGTGTTGCTGTTATCACCAGTGCGGCAACGCAGGAAGAGGTCGGTGATCTGGGGCTGGAAGTTGTTCATCTGTAACATCGCTTGATGTCATGACAGAACAGTACCGGCTGATCGAAACCCGTTTGCAGGAAAAACTTGCCAACGGCACCACGCGTTGCAACTTATGTCTGTGGCGCTGCAGGATCGGCCACGGTCAGCGCGGTTTCTGTCAGGCGCATGTCAATCGCAATGGCACTTTGTACAATCTTTCTTATGGCATTCTGTCAGCGATTGATATCGATTTTATCGAAGAGAAACCGGTAAAACATTATCGCCCGGGTACGAAAGTGATGTCGGTCGGCAGCTATGGCTGCAGCTTTCGTTGTGGCGGTTGCCATAATCTGGAAATCTCCTGGGGCGTGGAAACGCTGGATGAGCTGGCCAAAGGTCAGTCCACCGAAGCCTGGGTGCCGCCGCAAAAACTGGTGGACGCAGCTGTGCGCGCCGGCGTACAGGGCATTGCTTTCACTTATTCTGAACCGGCAGTGTGGCTGGAGTACGTGCTCGATGTTTGCGAACTGGCACACAGGGCCGGCCTGTACACAGTGTATGTGTCCAACAGTTTTGTCACCGACGAAGCGCTGGAACTGATCGCCGGCAGGATCGACGTATTATGTTCGGATATCAAAAGCATGTCGGATGAATTTTATGAAGATATCTGCAAACCGGCAAAAGTCGAGCAGGTGCTGGCATCGATTAAAAAAGCGCAGGCGCTGGGAATACACGTTGAAACACGCACCAATATTATTCCCGGAAAAAATGATGATCCGCAGGAACATTATAAAATTGCCTGCTGGATTCGTGACAACCTCGGTGCTGACAGCCCGTGGCACATCACCCGTTTTTTTCCGGCGTACAAATTAAGTAATGTGCCGGCAACCCCGGAAACGATGCTGTTTGCTGCCGAAGCTGAAGCAAAACGTGCAGGGTTGGACAATGTTTACGTGTATAATGACAGGGGTTGTGACTGCGCGACCGAGAACCGGCCGATTGAGGTTTATTTGAACAGCACGGCAGAAGAATTACATCAAATTAAACAATGTGCCGCCAGTTGCTGTGGTAACGATGGCGTATTGCTTAAAAAATACGAAACAAAAGTTTAAAGAAAATCTAGAGGTTAGAAATGGCAAGAACAGTGCAATGTGTGGTTTTAAAAGTAGAAGCTGAAGGTCTGGAGACACCACCGCATCCGGGTGAATTAGGTATTCGCATCTACGAAAATGTTTCCAAAGAAGGCTGGAAAAAATGGCTGGATCGTTTAAGCGCCATCATTAATGAAAACGGTTTGAACACCGCCGATGTAAAAAACCTTGAGCTGATCGAAAAGCACATGCAGGGTTTCTTTTTTGGCGAAGGTGATTACGGCCAGGCTCCGGCAGGTTTTCAGGCCAGCGGTCAGAAGTAACTGGTTGCACCACAGAGGACACGGAGAGCAAAGACTCTCTGTGACCTCTGTGGTAAAAAAATTTCAGGTTTTGTAAGGCGGGCATTGTCCGCCGTTTTTATCTATACAGCGGGTTTTGTCGGGTAGTGCCCGACCTGCGTCATTAAACGATTTTGAATATCGGCGCGGTGACAAATTCAAGACAGGCATATGCCTCCTGTATCGCCGCTGTAACCTGTTCGGGTTTTTCAGCACTGGCAAAGATGTACCCCAGATACTGATTGCCTTCCGGCAACGGCTGCAGTTCGTGACCTTCGCGGATGATGATGTCGATCTTGTCGATGTGTTTTATCCGGCTCGCTTCCAGCAAACCTTCAACACGTTTTAACAAACCTTTTTCCCTGACCGGAATCATCATTACGCCGCGTGCTTTTTCCGGCATGCTGACTTTTATCGGCTGCTTGATGGCCAGTGAGATAGCGAGTTCTTCAATGCTGAAATTTTCATTGTCCAGCATGCGTGCGCAATCACCACCGATGGTGCGCGAGGCGATTTCCAGTATCCATATTTTATTGTTCGCATCGATGCGGCACTCGGCGTGTATTGCGCCGGTGTTTAAACCGTAAGCGGTGCAGGCTTTTTGAATAACGGCTTTTACCTGCTGCTGCATTTTGCTGCTTAAGGCCGAAGGCGTGACGTAGATAGTCTCGGCAAAATACGGCCCGGTCAGTGGCTCGGGTTTGTCGAAGATGGTGATGCTGCTTAGCTTTCCTTCATGTAGAAAACCTTCATAGGCAATTTCAATGCCGTCGATGTAGTCTTCGATTAATAGATGCTGCTGCTCAAACTCACCGGTGGTGGTTTTGATGATGGGCTGCAAACGCTGGCAGGCAAGCAGAAATTCGGTCTCGTTATTGACCCGTACAACACCACGGCTGGCGCTCATGTTCAGTGGTTTTAAAATACAGGGCCAGGGCAGGCCGGCCATCTGCCTTTTTATCGGCAAGGTCATATCCAGTAAACAATGAATCGGCACCGGGCAACCGGCCAGTGCCAGCTGCGCACGCGCCAGATCTTTTCGTGTGGAATATAATGCCGCCTGCGGTGGATTGTGCGGCAGGCCAATTGCGTGGGCTGCCTGTGCCGCCAGTTCCACGGTGAGGTCGTCGCTGCCGAGAATGCCGGCGAAAGGTTTTTTCTGATGGGCTTTTAAAATTTCTGCCAGCGTGGTTTCGGCATCAGTAAAATTAATGTGCAGGCCGTTGGCAACTTCGGAGACCAGCGAGTGTTTGCCTTCGGAGGCGATGGTGACTTCCAGGCCAAGATTGATTGCTGCTTTTATATAAGGTGCGATGCGGTAGCTGTTGTGAAAAGAGATGAGCAGTAATCGCGGTTTTTTTGATTGCGGCATGGTTAGCTGAAAAGCCTGGTTGAAAGAATTTCACTACGCGCAAATAAAAAAGGGCGAGTCATTGAATAAATGACTCGCCCTGTGATTTTTGCCTGCTGCTGAAGCTATGTTCTATCTGGCAGCACTGCCGCAGCCGCCACAACCGCCGCCACCGCTGGTATTTGCAAAAACGTTTTTGAAGACGAAGCTGGGGTTTGCACCATCGGTTTGATAATCGATTTCTACGCCTTCAAGAAAGCCGAGAGCAACGGCATCGACGTGTACTTTCAGGCCGTCTTTTTCCAGCGTGGTGTCGAATGGTGTCGGCCGGTCGACAAAAGTCATGCCGTAAGACATACCGCTGCAACCGCCGCCTGAAACAAAAATACGTACGCCGTCAACGCCTTCTTCGCTTTCGGTAAGGGCCAGCAATTGTTTGACGGCTTCGTCAGACACTTTGATTTGATCGGTTAACTGAGTATTAAATTGAACTTGTGACATGAAAGTTCTCCTGCTGTAGGGCTGAATAATGTGTCTATATTAACACGGATCAAAATCGGTTTCCTGCGATTATCTGTAGATTATACCTATGTAAATCATAAGGATATTGTTGCCTGTTGTGTCTCGTTTCAAGCTGCGTACCGGCGATGAAACAGGGCGTAAAGACTGGGTACCAGTATCAGACTGACAAACAGCGAGAAGCTCAGGCCCCAGACGATAACGAAGGCCAGCGGCTGCAGCATTTCAGAGCCTTCACCCAGACCAACAGCCAGCGGCATCATGCCGAACACGGTGGTCAGCGTGGTCATCAGGATGGGACGCAGACGCAGTGCGGCGGCATTTTTTATCGCTTCGATCAGGGCGCTGCCTTTTTCGCGTTCCAGTTCGATCTGTTCCACCAGCACGATAGCGTTGTTGACCACGATGCCGGTGAGCATGATCAGCCCCAGCCATACCGGCATGGAAATACTCATGCCCGGATTCAGCAGCAGGCCGACGGCAACCCCGGTGGCCGCAAACGGGATACTGAGCATGATGATCAGCGGGTTGAGCAATGATTCATATTGCACAGCCATCACCACGAACACCAGGAATACCGCCAGCAGCAGAACGATAAAGCCTGTCCTCTGGCCTTCTTCCAGCGTCTTGTTGGTGTCGTTGTCGTATAAAACATAACCCTGTGGCAGTTCCAGTGCCTGCAGTTTTTCCATGACGGTTGCCAGCACTTTTTCCTGGTCGGCATCGACATCGTAAGAGGCAGAGATTTCTACAATGCGCTGTTGTTGACTGCGGATGATGCGGCTGGCAGTGGCCTCACGACTGACGTGTGCGACATCGCCGAGGCGGATGGCATTGCCGTTTTTATAATCGACCATCAGGTTTTCCAGCACGTTCGGGTTATGGCTGTTGGCGTGCGGCAGGCGGATACGGATATCGAAATCCTTGTCGCCTTCGATGTAGTTGCTGATGATCTGGCCGTCGAGTGCGATCTTCAGAGCTTCGCCAATGACTGAAGCATCCACACCAAACTCGGCAGCACGTTCGCGGTCGATGCGGATGTTGAGTTCTTCTTTTACTTCTTCATAAGAATGGGTGAGGTTGCGCAGGCCGGCGACCGGCTCCAGCAGTTTGATGGCTTCATCACCCAGTTTGCGCAGTGTGTCCAGGTCGTTGCCGCGAATGTGGATGCTGACATCATCACTGCCACGTGCGATGTGCAGGCCGCGCACACCGGCGACACGCAGGTAGACCTTGAAGCCGGTCAGGTTAAGCGCCTGGATTTTTTTTCTGATTTGATTCGCCCACTGGTCGCTGGTGCTGTTACGTTGAGCGGATGGTACCAGTTGAATGGTGATGGAACTGCGGTTGCTGTTTTCGTATTCCGAGCGGCCAAAAACAAAACCGCCGGCAGTAGTGAACAGGGTGAGCACTTCAGGTTGTTGCAGCAGCAGGTCTTCGATGCGGTCAACCGCGCTGTCCATTTCTTCCAGTTGCATGCCGGGGTCGCCGGAGATTGACAGTGAGATCTTGCCTTCATCAACACGCGGGAAATCGATGCGTTTGGTCTGCTCGATCTGGTAGATAGCGAGCGTGAAAAGCAGGCAGAAAGCAACAAAAGTCAGTATCGGGTGCGTTAAAAAACGCTCGGAATTTTTAAGGTATTTTACTTTAACAAATCCTATTAACTTATTGATAAAATTATCTTTACTGCGTTTGTATTTTACTTTTGCACCAAGCGCTGGCACCAGCGTGATGGCCACCACCAGAGATGCCAGCATGGCCGAGGTGATGGTGATGATCAGCTCTTCGAACAGCATGCCGGTCATGCCGCCGATGAACAAAAAAGGCAGCAGCGCGCCCAGGTTGGTGCTGGTCGAGGCCACGATGGGGCTGTTCACTTCGATAGCCGCTTCGATGGCATCCTCATCAGAGGTGTTGCCTTCGGCCTGATGGCGGGTGATGTTTTCCAGCATGACGATGGTGCTGTCGATCAGTAGTCCCATGCCCAGCGCCAGTCCGCCCAGTGTCATGATGTTCAGCGTCAGCCCCAGTGCCTGCATGATGATGAAGGTGACCATGATGCCGATGGGAATGGCGGTGCCGATGATCAGTGTGCGTGACAGGCTGCCGAGGAATAAATAGATGACGATCATCGCCAGCAGCGCACCACTGCCGGCAGCCAGTGAGGCATTGTTGATAGCGTGGCGTACGAATACTGACTGGTCGCTGACGATGGCCAGTTTGATGTCATCGGGAATGGCATTTTGTGCCTGCAGGGTTTTGATGCGGTGTTTAACTTCGTTGACCACGGCCACGGTGTTTGCCCGTGGCTGCTTCTGGATGGAAAGCTTGATGCCGGGAATTTTGTTGAGGCGGATACGCAGGCGTTCATCCTTGTGGTTGTCGATGACCTGCGCCACGTCCTGCACCCGGATGCTGCTACTGACATCGCTGTTGCTGATGTTGCCGGTTTGCAGTGGCAGTTGTTTTAACTCTTCCAGCGAACGAAAACGACCTTCGGCGCGGGTGGTGATTTCCTGACGTTCGGCGAACATGCGGCCACCGGGAGAATCGGTGTTCTGCCGTTGTATCTGGCGGGCGAAATCCTGCAGGGAGAGGCCGACGTTGGCGAGTATTTCCTGATCGGGAATGATCTGTATCTCGCGCTGCAAACCGCCGCCGACTTCCGCTGAAGCCACGCCCGGCAGGTTCAGAAAATATTTGGCAAAGGTGTAGTCTGCCCAGCTGCGCAGCTCAACCGAGCTGAGCGTGTCGGAGCTGAGAATGATTTCCAGCACCGGGATTTGTGCCGGGTCACGTTTGTAGATTACCGGTGCGTCATCGTTGGCCGGCAGAAAACGTTTGGCGCGGTCGAGCCGGATGCTGGCATCGCGCAATGCGTTGTTGATGTCGGTGCCGTAGGGAAAACTCAGGTCGACTGCACTGCGGCCCTCAGAGGTGCGTGAATTGATGGCGATGGCATCTTCGGCGATCGCCAGTTGTTCTTCCAGCTGGCGGGTGACGCGGTCTTCCATGATGCTGGCGGGCACGCCCTGATCGATGATGCGCACCAGCACTTCGGGTGAGATGATGTGCGGTAATAAATTGATGCCGAGCTGTTTAAACGAGAACAGGCCGAAGATGATCACGGTCAGCGTCAGCATGCTGACTCCGACCGGGTGGCGAATAGACCAGGCGGCAAGGCCGCCGGAGCGGAAACGTTGCTTCATTATGGTTGCTTCTGCGCTGTGTCAGCTTGTTGAACGGCTGAGTTATCAACATGGGCGATCTCGACTTTTTTGCCGGGGCGCAAACCAAGAAAGCCGCGACTGACAATCTGGTCGCCCGCGTTCAGGCCGGACAGGATTTCTGCTTCTGAAGCAAATTGCTGCCCCTGTTCGAAGAAAACTTTTTCCGCGACGGTGTCGCCTTTGTCATTCTTGATGATGCGATAAACATATGCACCTTCTGGTTCATAGTGAATAGTGTGTACCGGGATGATCAGCCGGTCGGTCGCGGTCAGGTCGATTTTTGCGCGTGCAAACTGGCCGACAGTTGCGCCTTTCGGCACCGGTGAAAGCAATATTTCGATGATGCCCTTGTGTGTGCTGGCGTTGATGGTGGGGTGAATGCGCACCACTTTTGCTTCAAACTTTTTGTCTCCCAGTGCGTCGATGCGCAGCGTGACAGGCTGGCCTTTTTTTACCAGCGGCAGCCAGCGTTCAGCCAGGCTGGCTTTCAGGCGCAGTGCGCTGGGGTCGATGATGGTGAGAATCTGCGACTGTGGCGGCAGCATGTCGCCGGGTTCGTACAGACGTTTGGTAATCAGGCCGTCGATGGGGGCTTTGATGCTGGTGCGTTTGAGGCGGGTGAGCTGGCGTTTTTCTTCGGCGATGGCCAGATCAACTTCGGTGCGTGCGCGAGCGACTTCTTCTTCGGTGGAGATTTTTTTCGGCAGCAGTTTTTTCAAACGTGACAGGTCAAGCTCGGCCTGTTCGCGTGAGGCTCTGGCCTTGGCGACATCGGTTTTGATTAATGCATTATCGAGCTGTACCAGCAGCGTGCCTTTTTTAACCCGGTCACCTTCGTAATAGGGCAGTTTGGTGATGCGGCCGCTTTCTTCATTGTAAAGACGGATTTTTCTCACGGCTTCCAGCGTGCCGGAAATGGTCTGGGTGAGAAACACCGGCCTGTGTTCCACCGCGACCACTTCGACCCGGTGCGCGGTTTGCTGTGCGCGGTGCATGTTCATGTTGCTGCTGTGGCCATTGCTGCTGTTGTCGCAGGCAGACAGCAGCAGTGTCGCGAATAGACTTGTTAATAATGGTAAATAGCGGCCGGGCTTTTTCGATATAATCATGCCCCGAACTTTAACCTAAACTGCTGTAAAACTACATAAAAAATGATACACCGGCCAACAACAAAACCCCACGGTAATCGTAAGGATTTCGAAAACATAAAAAGGCTTTTTCCGTATATCTGGGATTTTAAGGGCCGGGTGATTTTAGCACTGACCTGTCTGATCCTGTCCAAGATTGCTATTGTCGGTATGCCACTGGTGTTGAAAGACATCGTTGATGGCCTCGACAGTCGGCAGATGATGGCGAACGCGGCAGTGGCTCTGCCGCTGGTGCTGCTGCTGTCCTATGGTGGCCTGCGTCTGATGGCCAGCCTGTTTAACGAGATGCGTGATGCGATTTTTTCACGCGTGCGTTATCACGCCATGCGTGGCATTTCGCTGCGCGTGCTCAGGCATTTGTATTCGCTGTCGCTGTCCTATCATCTGGACAGAAAAACCGGCGGCATCACACGCGACCTGGAACGTGGCACCAACAGTTTGAGTTCGATATTGAATTATCTGGTGTTCAATATTTTTCCCACCGCTGCCGAGTTTATCTTTGTTGCCATCATTCTGCTCAGTAAATACGAGGCGCACTTCACGCTGATTACTTTTGGCACGGTTGCTATTTACATCACGTTTACTCTGCTGGTGACCAACTGGCGCATGCATTATCGTCACGAGATGAACGACCACGAGTCGAAAGCGAATACTTTTGCGGTTGATGGCATGCTCAATTACGAGACAGTGAAATATTTCAGCAACGAAGAATATGAACTGCAGCAGTACGACAAAACGCTGGACAAGTGGGAGAGCGCGGCAGTAAAAAGCCAGGCATCGATGTCGTTGCTCAACTTCGGTCAGGGCGCGGTGATTGCTATCGGCGTGACCTTGATGATGATCTTTGCCGCGCAGGGTGTGGTTGATGGCAACATGACTATTGGCGACCTGGTGCTGGTTAACGCCATGATGCTGCAACTTTTTATTCCGCTGAATTTTCTTGGCATTATTTATCGTGCTTTAAAATATTCGCTGGCAGACATGGATATGATGCTGAAACTGCTGGACACCAAAGTTGAAGTCAAGGATGCCGAGAATGCATCCGAGCTGAAAGTGACTGATGCCGTGGTGCGTTTTGATGATGTCAGCTTCAGCTACAACAAAGACCGAAAAATTCTGGACAAGGTCAGTTTTGAAATTCCACACGCCAACAAGGTGGCGGTGGTCGGGCCATCGGGCGCGGGCAAATCAACGCTGGCGCGTTTGCTGTTTCGTTTTTATGATATTGACTCGGGCAGCATTTCCATCGATGGCCAGAACATCAACGCGGTAACGCAGCGCAGTCTGCGCGCCAACATCGGTATTGTGCCACAGGATACCGTGTTGTTTAATTGCAGTATCGACCATAATATCCGCTACGCAAAACTTGATGCGACTGATGAAGAAGTGCAGCAGGCAGCAAAACACGCCAACATCCATGACTTTATTGTCAGCCTGCCGGACGGTTATCAGACCGTGGTCGGTGAGCGTGGTCTGAAATTATCCGGCGGTGAAAAACAACGCATCGCCATTGCCCGCGTCATATTAAAAAATCCGCGTATTCTTGTTTTTGATGAAGCGACCTCGTCACTGGACTCACATTCCGAACAGTTGATTCTTGAGTCATTGAAAGAAGTCGCGGAAAAACACACCACGCTGGTTATCGCGCATCGCCTGTCGACTATCATCGATGCCGATAATATTATCGTGCTGGATAAAGGCCGGGTTGTAGAGCGCGGCACGCATCAGCAACTGCTGGAAAAAGATGGCCTGTACGCACACCTGTGGGAGTTACAGCAGGAAGAAGAATTGATTGAAGAAGGTGGCAGGGGTGAATAAGCATGCGTGATGTTATATTAAAAAATGAACCGGTCGAGCTGCATAAAATTTTAAAATTTGAAGGCATGGTGCCCAGCGGTGGTGTTGCCAAAATGGCGATTGATGCGGGTGATGTTTATGTCAACGGTGAAGTGGAAACACGCAAGCGAAAAAAAATTGTGGCCGGTGATGTGATTGAATTTAATGGTGAATCGATACGCATGGTTTTATCGCCCCAGTAAGAATAACAGGGGTCAGAGTTATTTTTCAGAACAAATGATATAGTCATACCATCGTAGTTATTAAAAATGACTTCGACCCCTGGCAGCCCCCTGATGGGTAGCTGCTGGCAGGTTAAGGTTTGATGGTGATCAGTTCACGGGGGTTGAAAATACCTTTGTCGGTGATGATGGCTGTTACCAGTTCGGCGGGTGTGACATCGAAGGCCGGGTTGAGTGCGTTTGAACCGGGTGAGCCGATGCGTATTTGCTGCAGTTTGCCTTTGGCATCGGGACCTGTTTGATAAAGCACTTCATCTTCATGCCTCTGTTCGATGGGGATGTCCTTGCCCGAGGTGCAGTCAAAATCGATGGTTGATACCGGTGCGGCGACATAAAAAGGAATGCCATAATATTTGGCGGCAATAGCTTTTTCCAGCGTGCCGATTTTGTTGGCGACATCGCCATTGGCGGCGATTCTGTCGGAGCCAACGATTATCATGTCGACCTTTCCCTGTGACATCAGGTGTGCGCCGGCGTTATCCGGAATGATCAGGTGCTCGACGTTTTCGTTTTGCAGTTCCCAGGCGGTCAGCCGGGCACCCTGACCACGGGGGCGGGTTTCATCAGCATAAACAAAAACCTGTTTGCCGCTTCTGTGTGCGGCGTAAACGGGTGACAGTGCCGAGCCATAATCTACGAAGGCTAGCCAGCCGGCATTGCAATGGGTTTCGATGTTGGCACCGTCCCTGATTAGTTCATTACCCAGCTCGCCGATTTTTTTGCAGGCAGCGGCATCTTCATCGGCAATTTTTTGTGCTTCCTCAACAGCCTGTTGAACAGAAATCTGGCCGGCACTGTAGACACGCTCAACCGCGTAAAACAGGTTTTGTGCAGTGGGGCGGGTATTCTCGATTTCCTCTCGGGCCTTTTTCACAAACGCAATATCATCGCCGTCTTCAACAAATGCCTGTGCCATGGCATAACCTGCTGTTGCACCAATGGCACCTGCGCCCCTGACAATCATGGTTGAGATCACGGTGCAGGTTTCCCGATAATTTTTGGCTCTGAATATTTTAAATTCAAACGGCAGCAGGTTCTGTTCAATAAGACAAACTGTATTGTCTTCCATCCACACGGTTCGATAATTTTTGCCTGCAACTTTCATTAAATCACCCGTTCGTTACCGCCATCGACCGGCACCTGTGCGCCGGTTGTTTTGGCAAAGGTTTCACCGGCCATGGCGCACATCATTGCAGCGACATTTTTTGAAGTTACTGCGGTGTGTAATACATTGTTCGCCTTGTATTCATCCACGCTTATGCCGTAACTTTTTGCCCGACCTTCAAGCATGTCATCCGTCCACACGCCGGTATCGAAAACTGCATTGGGGTGAATGGTGTTGACGCGGATGTTGTCTTTTCCCAGCTCAAAGGCGGCGACGCGGGCCAGCTGGGTGAGACCGGCTTTTGCTGCAGAGTAGGCCGCCGCCCCCGGCCCCGGTGCGGGTACGTTTTTGGAAGCGATGATGACAATAGCCGGGTCGATGCCGTGCCGTAAAAACGGGATGCAGTACTTCATCAGTCGCTGATGACTGGTCAGGTTGATATCCATGCTCCGTTGCCAGGTGTCATCACTCATGTATTCGATGTTTTCATTGGCGGTAAATATGCCTGCATTGGTGACCAGTATGTCCAGACCGCCAAAGTGTTGCACGGTTTTTTCAACCGCGTTTTTCAGAGCGGTGTCATCGCTGACATCAGCGTTTATTTCGAGAACATCCTTTCTGTTAAACAGGCCGTTGATGCTCGGGTCAATATCAAGCGCAGCAACTGCTGCACCTTTTTCCAGCAGTGCCTCGACGCAGGCTCTGCCGATGCCGCTGGCAGCACCGGTGACCAGCGCAATTTTTCCCTGAAATTCGGGGTGCTTTTTATTTTTGTTTAGTTTAGCCTGCTCCAGCTCCCAGTATTCCATGTCGAATAAATCTTTTTCGGGCAGCGCCTGCCAGCCACCGAGTTGTTCTGCCAGCTGAATGGCTTTGATGGTGTGACGGCTGATGTCTGAAATAATGCGGGCTTCTTTTAATGTTGTGCCAAAGGAAATCAGCCCCTGTTTTTTCCATACCGCCCACCTGGGTGACGGGTCCAGGCAGTGCTGGTGAGCATCGGCATTTCTGTCAAAATAGGCTCGATACGCATCGGCGTATTCATCGACTTCGGTGACATCATGGCCGGTGTTTTCATGAATAATCAGCGGCAACTGTTTGGTGCGAATAATATGGTCGGGTGTCAATGGCCCGCGGCTGGCAATGGTGTCGACATTGTCCAGGCTGGCAAATGCGTAGCTCTCCGGGCTGTTATCGCTTAATGCGTAAACAGCCGTGCCTCGCAATGCGCTGGCTTTTTTTCTTGTGCGGGCAAGCAGCTGTAAATCTGTTTTGACGTTGCTGTCAGCGCAGGCTATCGCTGTGGTTTGTGCGGCAATGTAATCTTCGGCCACGGAAACAAGCCGGATCATTTTTTCATAGCTGGCTTTGGCATCATCATCAAAGGTGAACACGCCATGATTAAGCAGTACCATGCCATCATAATCTGCCCAGTTGATATCTCTGGTCATTTCGAAAATCTTTTTCGCCAGTATAAAACCCGGCATGACATAGGGCACAATCAAAACCCTGTCGCCAACGACCTGTTTTATTCTTTCTTCACCGTCTGCTGTGTTGGTAATGGTTACAACTGCATCGGCGTGGGTATGGTCGACAAAACGAAAAGGAATAATGGCGTGAAGCACCGCTTCAACAGACGGGTTGGGCGCGTAAGGGTTGCTCATGGCAGCGCGTTGCATACGTACCATGTCGGAGTCGCTTAGTTGATCCAGGCTGGCCATGTGCTGAAGTATGTTCAGCCTTACCGGGGCGAAGCCTTCCGCTTCGATTGTCGCCAGATCCCAGCCGCTGCCTTTGACATAAAGAATTTCTTCGTCCTCGCCAAACAGGTTTTTCTCCGTGATTTTCACCGAGGTGTTGCCGCCACCGTGAAGCACCAGCTCAGGGCTCTGTCCCAGCAGCCGGGAACTATAAACCCGGAGCTGTAATGGATCATTTGTGATTTTTTCAGCGTTAGTATCCGACCAGAGAGTTTTCATTATTTATAAATTTAAATTTTATTGGAATCAGGGTGGTGTTTCTGCGCATACACCAGAATGTATGTCTGTATAAGGAAATAGTTTAACGAAGTATGGGCTTAATGCCTAATGTCGATGCATTACTATTTTGTAATACATGGAATAATAACATTGCCGGGTTGTGCTGTTCTGACCTTAGTGAGGGGTGTCTGATTTATTATCGTTGTTATCAGGATCGCTGTTATCAGGAAGCCACTGGTTTAGTTTTTTCTGTAATGTGGGCATGCTGAAGGGCTTGCTCAAAAAATCGTTCATGCCGCTGTCCAGACATTTCTCTTTGGTGCCACCAATGGCATGTGCGGTGAGTGCGATGATAATAATTTTTTCCTGATTTTGAGAGCGCTGTTTTTCTTCTTCCCTGATTTTTTTAGTGGCAGTAAAACCATCCATGACCGGCATCTCGCAATCCATCAGTACAAGGGCATAGCTTTTGTCTGCCAGTATACTGGTCGCCTGCTTACCATCGACAGCGATATCAACTTCATAACCCAGCTCTTCAAGCATGTCGGTGGCAACTTCACGGTTTATTTCGTTATCTTCAACCAGCAATATCCTGTTATTGTTTTTTGTGGTGTTGATGGGCGTATCGGGATAGTTTGGCTTCTCGTCAGGAGGGATATGTGCCTTTTGTTTTGCGCGCGGTATTTCTATCCAGAAACAGCAGCCTTTATCCTGCTGGCATTCCAGGCCTATGTTGCCGTTCATTAATTCGGCAAATTGCTTGCATAAACTTAAGCCGATGCCGTTGCCATCAATATCGATGTGTTCGCTGTTCAACCGGGAAAACGGTAGAAATAGCTTGTTTATTGATTCCTGTGGAATACCATAGCCGGTGTCGGTTACAGATATACGTATAAAGCTTTCATTGTAGGCGTTAAGGGTGATTTTAACCTGGCCACCATGTTTGTTATATTTTATCGCGTTATCCAGCAGGTTAACGATAACCTGTTTCAGGCGTTTTGCATCGGCAATGGCATAAGCTTCGGCGCGGGATATTTCACTTGTTATGGTGATCTCTTTGGCAATGGCTTTGTTCTCGATCAGTTTGATCGACTCATTGATGATGGTCTGACAATCTGTCAGTCCCAGGGAGATATTGATGCAGCCTGCTTCTATGCGTGATAGATCCAGCACGTCGTCGACGATGGATAGCAGGTGTTTTCCTGCGTTGTTGATTTTGTGTGCCCGGGCAGCCTGTTTTTCGGATAATGGCTCGTTGCTGTCACGTATCAATAGTTCGTTCATGCCCAGTACGGCGTTGAGCGGTGTGCGTAACTCGTGGCTCATGCGCGACAGAAATTCTGATTTTTCTTTATTGGCCGAGTTGGCCTCGGCGGTTTGTTTTTTGAGCTCCCGTTCACGTTGTGCTGCAATCTCTATCAGACCAAGCATGGTGTATGTTGAGTTGTAAAACATCAGTGATGAGCGTAATACAAAGATAGCCTGAAATATAATTGCTATGATGATAGCTGTTGCGTTGGGTAGTTCTGAGTGGTACACAACATAGACAAGCGGGACGGTCAGTAAAAAAGCAAAACTGATGAGCGGTAACTTTTTAAAGCCTAAAGTGGTATGCGCTCCCGCAGAGAAACCCATCACCGCAATCAGTAATAACACTTCTCCTGCCAGATTGACAGTAGGGAAAACCAGGAAAATGATAAGGCTCCATCCGATACCGTTGGCAATAATGCCGGCAAGATAGATTTTGTATGCCTTGTCGATATTGACAGTATTGTTTTTACGGTTTTTTAAATAATGCCAGTTGGCAAAAAAGCGAAGTATTATTGTTGTCCAGAAATACAGGTAGATCGCGGTCAGGTTTTTTTCTATTTCCGGTGTGTATAAAAAGAAAAAAAGGGCTGATATGACGAATATTGTGGATAGTATTGAAACGGGTTGGTGGTTGTATAGTAGATCTATCTGTTTTGCAGAAATACGAGAAATTATCTCCGTATTAAAATGATGCCTGGTTTTCATTGACCATTTAGTCCTCAATGCTTACGATGAAAAATATGTTTTTCCTGCCCGGCGGAAGCTGTTGGCGGGTTCGACTGTTATCGGCTTGTCGGGTGATTATCTTTAACTTTCAAACATTATATGGTGCGAGTATCTTCAAAGTGGTTACTATGATGATAATCAATGCCCGGCGGTGCGGCAAATACAAATTATCGGAATGTATCCTTGCACCAGGTGAGTTGTTGTGGAGAAAATCTTTGGCAGAGAAGCCTGATTATCGATTCATCTGTTTTTTTGTTTTGCTGGTGGCCTGTGCAGTGAAGGGATCATCCGGCCAGTAGTGTCTTTTATATTTCCCGCGCAGTTCTTTTTTAACTTCATGATAGGTGGTTTGCCAGAAGCTGTTTAAATCCTGGGTGACCTGCATTGGCCGGCGGGCGGGGGAAAGCAGGTGTATCATCAGGCGGCAATGGCCGTTTAATATTGCTGGTGTTTCATACAAGCCAAAAACTTCCTGCAACCTTACAGCGAGTATCGGTGTTAGCGGGTCGCTGTAATCAATTTTGATATGCGAGCCGCTGGGCACCTTTATTTTTTCCGGTGCCAGTTTTTCGATTAATTGCTGTTGTTGCCAGCTGAGCTGGTTCAGCAGCAGTGCGTGTGTGTCCAGCTTCTGGAGTTGTTTGAAACTGTTTTCATTTTTCAGATACGGTAGCAGCCAGTCGGTCAGAGTGTCGAGCAGAGCCTGTTCAGAAAAGTCCGGCAGTGTTTCATCAGCGAAAAGTTTTTTTAATGAAGGCTGTTTTTCGCTGTGCGTGTTGATGAGTTGTATGCGTTGTTGCAGACTGCTCGTCTGTGCTGACCAGTTCAAACATTGCAGGCCGGAATTTTTAATTTCTTCGATCAGGCAGTGATGCACTGCCTCTTTGTTTTCCGGTGTGACCAGTTTTTCCTGCAGAATTATTTTTCCGATGCAGCTTGTCTGCTTTGCTTCGACGCGTTGTTGGGTTTCATTCCATTCGACTGTTTCCGTGTGTTCTATGTTGCTTGAAAAATATTCCTGTAGTTGTTGCTCGTTGATTTCGGCAGCGAGGTAGATGTTTGCTTCGCCATGTCTGGCATCGAGGTTGGCGATGACCAGGTATTCATAAAGGTGATGTTGCAGCAAGGGTGGAATGCTGGCACCTTTGCCGTTGCTGAGCAGGTAGCTGGCCTTGCCCGTGCTGCGTTGCCTGGCGATGCGGTCCGGGTAGGCGAAGGCCAGTAATACGCCGGTGAGCTCATCGCTGATATTTTTTTGCAGTGTTTCTTTTGTGTTCTGTTTTAGCCGCCGGAAAAAATCATCGGCAGCCTGAAAAATTCTTTTGCCCTGTGATGTATCTATGCCGTGAGGGTTTTTATTGCCTGACGGCATGGCGTGCAGTGCATTTATTCTGTCGTGGATGTCGTAGCTTTTTTCAGAGTTGGCCAGGAACAGGTCTTTTTCGGTCAGCAGGCTGGCGAGCAGACAGGCGAGGTAAGCCTGTTGCAGCTTCACGGCCTGTAACATCATGTGTGCCAGCCGTGGGTGTGTGCCCAGGCGCAGCATATCACGGCCATGCGGTGTGATGTTGTCTCTGTCATCGATGGCGTTTAGCCGTCGTAATAATTCTTTTGCCTGTTCGCTGGCGCTGTCGGGTGGCGTGTCCAGCCACTGCAACTCATCAACCTGGCGCACGCCCCAGTTGGCCAGTTCCAGTATCAGGCTGGACAGGTCGCTGTGCAAAATCTCGGCGATGGAGTGTTTACGCAGGCGTTGCTGCTGTTGTTCTGTCCACATGCGATAACACCGGCCTGCGGATAAACGTCCGGCGCGGCCGGCACGTTGCACGGCGGAGTCCTGTGAAATGGGCTGTGTGATCAGGCGGTTCATACCCGATGACGGGTTGTATTGCAGTGTGCGTTCCATGCCTGAATCGATGACACAGTTGATGCCGTCGATGGTCAGGCTGGTTTCAGCGATGTTGGTTGCCAGCACGATTTTTCGATGGCCGTCAGTGGTTTTTGCAATTGCTTTATCCTGCTGCTGTTTGTTCAGGCTGCCGTGTAGCGGAGCGAGCAAAACATTTGAAATCGATTCAGCGTTCAGGAAATTTTTGATCTGGTTTGCCAGTTGGTTGATCTCTTTCACGCCGGGAAGAAAAACCAGGCAGTTGCCCTCGTGGTTTTTTATGACGTGTTTTACTTTATTGCCGAGTGCTGCCAGCAGTTCACGCGGATCGTTTTGTTTTATGCTTTTGTCGAGGTGGTGAATTTCGACGGGAAAGCTGCGGCCTTCGCTTTGTATGATGGGTGCGTTATATAGCAGTTTTGAAATAGCATCAGTGTTCAGCGTGGCGGACATTACCAGAATTTTTAAATCTTCGCGGATGATCTGCTGGCTTTGTAAACACAGCGCCAGCGACAGGTCGGCGTGCAGGTTGCGTTCGTGAAATTCATCGAAGATGACCAGCGCAATATTTGTCAGTTCCGGGTCGGCCTGTAATTTGCGGGTGAGAATCCCCTCGGTGACCACCAGTATTTTTGTCTTGTCGCTAAAGCAGTTGTCCTGCCGGATCTGGTAGCCGATGCGCTGACCGATTTTTTCACCGAGCAGAAAGGCCATGCGTGCCGCCGCGTTTCTGGCCGCCAGTCGTCGTGGTTCCAGCATGATAATCTGTTTGTCCTGCAGCCACGGTTGTTCGAGTAAAGCAATGGGAACAGCGGTGGTTTTGCCTGCGCCCGGTGGTGCCTGCAGGACCACGCGGTTGTGGCTGTTTAGCGTATTTTGTATCTCGGGTAAAACTTTATTAATGGGCAGGTTTTGCATGTGTTGATTATATCGGGATATTTGTCAGGGGTGTGTTTCTGAATTAAAAGCGAAGTTGGCAGTAGGCAGTTAGCAGTCGTCAGTTAAAAACAAAAGCGCTTAGAAGTCGTAGCCTGCCGCGCAAAAAAATGATGTTTTGCTTTTACTGCAAACTGACGACTACCAACTTCTCCTCCTGACAGTAAGCAGATATTCTCTGTCTAGATAAACCCCAACCTGCGTCGCTTAAGAAATCAACCGGACGCGGAACGAGCGGCCTTTTAATTTTCCTTCACTTAGTTTTTTGAGCGCCACGCGGGCAACGTTTTGGCTGACAGCTACATAAGCGCGATTATCAAACAGATGAATTTTTCCGACCTGTTTGCCGGTGATGCCGCCTTTGCCGGTTAATGCGCCGAGAATGTCACCGGCACGTACTTTCTGCTTTTTTCCGCCGTCGATTTGTATTGTGCTCATCAATGCTGCCTGCGGTGTTTCTTTTAGCAGGCTGGCAGGCGGCAGTGTTTCGCTTTCGATGATGCGCTCCAGATAATCTCCCAGCAGGGCGACTTTATAATGTTCTTTGTCGCTGTATAACGAGCAGGCCATGCCCTTGCTGCCAGCGCGACCGGTGCGGCCGATGCGGTGTACGTGCACTTCGCTGTCGCGTGCAATGTGGTAGTTGATTACCAGGTCGAGTGCGTCGATATCCAGACCGCGGGCAGCGACATCGGTGGCGACCAGTACGCTGATGCTTTTATTGGCGAAGCGCACCAGCGCCAGATCACGTTCCCGCTGCTCAAGGTCGCCATGCAGTGCCAGTACGCTGAAACCGTCATGCAGAAGTTCATCGGCAATTTCCTGTGCTTCGCGTTTGGTGTTGCAGAACACCACGGCAGATTGCGGGCGATGCTGTAATAACAGCAGGCGCAGTGCGGTCAGGCGCTCATCATCATTGTTCACCTTATAAAAGTGCTGTTTGATAATGTTTTCATCGTGTGTTGCTTCAGCTTTTACCATCACCGGTTCAACCATGATGCGTTTGGCAATCGACTGTATCTGCGCGGGGAAGGTGGCGCTGAATAACAGGGTCTGGCGCTGGTCAGGTGTTTGCTCGATGATGGCATCCAGTGTGGACTGGAAGCCCATTTCCAGCATGCGGTCAGCCTCATCGAGTACCAGCATATCTAGCGCATCCAGTTTTAAAGTCGCTTTCCGCAGGTGCTCTTCGATGCGTCCAGGTGTGCCAACGATGATGTGTGCGCCGTGTTCCAGCGAACCGATCTGCGGCCCGAAAGGCATGCCGCCGCATAAGGTCAGAACTTTTATGTTGTGAATGGTGCGTGCCAGTTTGCGGATTTCTTTGGCGACCTGATCGGCCAGTTCGCGGGTGGGACATAGCACCAGCGATTGCACACGAAATTTTTTCACCTCAAGCTTGTGCAGCAGCCCCAGTGCAAACGCTGCGGTTTTTCCAGAGCCGGTTTTCCCCTGTGCGATGACATCTTTGCCTGCCAGGATATGCGGCAGGCTTTGAGCCTGTATCGCTGTCATTGTTTCATAACCGAGGGAGGAAACGTTGTTTATCAGGTCTGCGTGCAGATTCAGTGATGAGAAATTTGTTTGAGGCAAAGTATTTATCCAGCCGAAATGTTGGTATCGGCTCAGTTATGGTAGCGGGAGGTGAGTATGAAAATCACGGCTATTTTAGCATCAAAAAATATTTGGTTTTGCTGTTCTCTGAGCAGAGAGAGCAATACTGAGATACCGGTGCTGTGATATTAGTGAATATTTGACCAGACATTTCGTCTCTCTTACTAGATTTATTATAGCGCTGGTTGCACTTAACTCACCAGGTGGAGAAGGTATGTGTTGTGTCGGACTGTTGTTTTTTCGAAAATTTTACCGCCTTCCGGTAAATGTTTTATTTTTGTTATGTTGCTGCTCAGCAGCACGGGCGGATCTTTTACTGACGGCTCCTCCGCGTGAAAGTGTGGCTGACGGTCAGAAACAATATGGCCCGCTGGCAGAAAAACTGACGCAGATACTTGGCGAAAAGGTAACTTATCAGCAGCCAAAAGGCTGGCTTTTCTATCAGCGGGATATGCGTGCTGATAAGTTTGATATCGTGTTCGACGGGCCACATTTTATATCCTGGCGTATAAAACGCTTTGGCCATACCCCGGTAGCAAAGTTGCCGGGCACGCTGGTTTTTATCGTGGTCACCGAAAAAGGTGCAAAGGGGTTCAACCGGCGAAACATCAATACCATTGATGACCTTAAAAATGTCAAGGTCTGCGCCGTCGCGCCGCCAAACCTTTCTTCTTTAACCGTGCTGACAGAATACAAAGACCCGGTAAGCCTGCCGATAATGGTCAATGCCAAAGGCGGCATGAAAGGGGTTTACAGTGCTTTCAAAAACGGAAAATGTCAGGCAGCGATTATGCGCGACAAGTTTTTTATTAAAAAAGTCCCGCAGCATGAACGTGATGATCTGAAGATAATATTCAGAAGTGAGCCGGTTGCCAATCAGGGCATTACTGTAAGCCGGCGTGTTACTGAAGAACAGCGCACCCTGATTACTGCTGCGCTGACTGAAGTAAGTGCAAGCACCACGCCCATTTTAAAAAGGTTTACGCCGAAAGCTGAAAAAATGTTGTACACCGATAATGCCGATTATAAAAATTATTATAAATTTCTTTCTGGCGTAGTTTATGGCTGGGAGGTTGGGGAGTAGGGTTTGATAAAATTGCTGGCGGTTATTTGGTGTGATAAATATTGGTTTGTAAAAGAACTGTTTGCACTATCTGTTTTCACTATCGAGGTCTCTTGGAAAATAAGCGGTTTTGTTGTTGCTTTTACTAACTATGATGAGTTATAGATAATTATTTTTTAGATGCCGAAAAATTACAGGGATGGCCGGTCTGTCAGATAAATGAAAAAATACCGCCGACGATAACGAGTATATCGGATTAAAGCGGCGATGCAGCCGGGCTGGCATCAACCGGTGGTCGACAGATACACTGCGGCCAGTAACATTACAAAAGCAAAGACCTGAATAACAATCCGTGTGAACATCAGCCGCTCCTTACGTTTTTCATTGTAACTTCCGTCCGTTGTCATAGAGCCAATGCCCCACATCAGGGTAGCGATGGTTGCGATCAGCGCGAGTACGACTGTCAAAGTAAGTAATGACATGACCCACCTCCTGTATCCATTGTAAGCTCGCGTGTGTGGACATTGTTGATGCAGATCAAAGAAAGAATCGAAGAAAATGGTGTGCAATTCAGGCAGTTTATAAAGAAATTAATATTCAGATTCCCTCTGCCGGAACTTCGCTGTAAACTTTGCGCCATTCAACTATTTAGCAAACTGTTTACCGGAGTTTAGTGACATGGGCAGAGCCTATCAAAACCGTAAAGAATCGATGGCAAAAACATCGGATGCCAAAGCCAAGGTCTATAGCAAATATGGTCGCGTAATTTACGTTTGCGCGAAAGAGGGTGGTGTCGACCCGGATGGTAATCTCACTTTACGCGGACTGATCGAGCGCGCCAAAAAAGACCAGGTGCCAACACACGTTATCGAAAAAGCCATCAAAAAGGCCGAAGGCGGTGGCGGTGAAGATTTCTCTGTAGCGCGTTATGAAGGTTATGGTCCGGGCGGCTGTATGGTCATCGTCGACTGCCTCACCGACAACCCGAACCGCACCTTTGGTGATGTGCGCCAGTGTTTCACCAAAACAAAATGCAAAATCGGCACCGAAGGTTCGGTCAGCCACATGTTTGATCACAGCACCATCCTGGTGTTCAAAGGCGATGATGAAGATGCCGCACTCGAAGCTTTGATGGAAGCCGACGTTGATGTCACCGATATCGAAAGTGAAGATGGCAAGATAAGCGTCTTCTCACCGCACACTGAATACGGAAAAACCAAGAATGCGCTAATAGCGGCTTTCCCAGATATCGAATTTGAGGTTGATGAAATTCAGTTTCTGCCAAAAAACAGCTCACCAATCAGTGACGATGCTGTCGAGATGTTCGACAAGTTTCTGGAAATGCTGAATGATTTAGACGATGTGCAGAATGTTTATCATACGGCGGAGTTGCCCTAGATTACTTAAATTAAGGTGCCGGAGGGGTTAAATAATAATTTTTCCGGTATTTTTATCATGGCTTGAACTACACCGTTTGTTAGAAGTTTTTATTTGTGATGAGACGACATAGTCTTTAAGAATATTGTCTATACGACTTTGCCAGCCTTTGCCTTTAGCACGAAAATAATCAGCAACCTCAGGGCTAATCCGAGTACTAATCGGTATTTTAGTTGGTGATTTCTGTGTTCCTCTCTCCGACACCTTTTTTGATTTTTGCATATAGTGCAGGGTTGTTCTCAGAGAGAGGTTTGAATTTTTTGAGATCTTCAGCGGTTAATTCGCGAACTTCTCTTCCTTTATCTATTAAGGGTTTCTTGTTCATATCGTTTTACCTCTCTATTGTTTGCTTTTCGAAATGAAATAATACGGATACCATCGTTTGTTTCTGTGAAGCAAACAACGTGAAGCCGTTTATCTAGTATGCTGTATGCAATAAAACGTATTTCGTTATACTCATTGCGATTGCCTTGATAAATCCATGCGTTATCCCAATCTAAATCAGCAACTCGGTCAAAACCGAGGCCACGAAACTCTACGTTACGTTTATTTTTATTAGGGTCGTATGAAAAGCTCACAATTTAATTGTGCATACAAATAAAATGACTAAAACGATTTTTTAGAATGTGCTGATCCATGACACCCGGTTCCTGTGTGTTGTTTGTTTACACCAGAATAAAATAACACAATGCGGTGATAATAACAGCGCCACTGATATTCAAAACAAAACCTTCTCTGGCCATGATTTTGGTGGTGAAAAAGCCGCTGGCGTAGACGATGCTGTTTGGTGCGGTGGCGACTGGCATCATGAAGGCGCAGCTGGCGCTGATGGTGGCGGGAATCATTAACAGGCGTGGATCGATGTCGGCACCGATGGCGGTGGCGGCGAGTACTGGCATTAATAACACGGTGCTGGCGGTGTTGCTGGTGGTTTCGGTCAGGAATGTTACGCCGATGCAGATGGCGAAGATCATGATGATGATGGGTAGCGTCGACAGGGCGTGCAGGTTTTCGGCCAGCGCGGTGCTTAAACCGGAAACGCCAAACGCTTTGGCCAGGGTGATGCCGCCGCCGAACAGCAGCAGGATACCCCAGGGGATGGTGGCGGCAGTTTCCCAGTCCAGCAGTTTCTGGCCTTTGTATTTTCCGTCATTTTCCCCGGTGGGGATGATGAACATCAATATCACTGCGATCAGCGCGACCGAGGCATCATTGGCCGCCGGCAGACCCAGCCAGTCGCTCCAGCCGCCGAAAGGTTCTTTTCGTGTGATCCACGCGGTAGCGGTGAGTGCGAATACCATCATCACACGTTTTTCGGTGCTGCTCCAGCAACCCACGTTCGGCATCTCGAAGCCGCCGCTGTAGTTCAGCTTTCTTGTCAGCCATAACCAGGTCATGGGAATCATGCACAGCACCACGGGCACGCCCCAACTCATCCACTCGGTAAAGCCGATGCTTTTGTTGAACTGCTGCTCGTATACCTGCATGAAGACCAGGTTCGGCGGTGTGCCGATGGGGGTGCCGATGCCACCGATGCTGGCGGCAAAAGCGATGCCTAACATCAGTGGTATCGCCAGTGCCCTGTCTTTTGCCTGGCTGGCGACGGCGAGGGCGACCGGCAGCAGCATCAGGGTGGTAGCGGTGTTGGAAATCCACATGCTCAGGGTTGCCGCTGTTACCATGAATCCCAGCACCAGTTGTTTACTGCTGGTGCCGCCGAACAGGTTGACCATGAACAGCGCCAGACGCAGGTGTGCGCCGCTGCGCTCCATCGATTTGGAAAGAATGAATCCGCCGAGTAATAACAGGATGAGCGGGCTGCCATAAGACTGGCCGACTTCGTGTGCCGTGAGTATGCCGCTTACCTGAAAAATGGCCAGCGGTAATAATGAGGTGACCGGAATGGGCACCGGTTCGAACACCCACCAGATAACGCAGATGATGGTGACAGCGGCGGTGATGGCGAGCGCGGTGTTGTTGTCACCTGATGCCGTTTGCATCACCAGAAAATACATCAGCAGGGCGGCCAGCGGGCCGGCAAATAGAGTGAGGGTTTTAATGTTCACGTCATAGCCTTTTATGTCGAACTATTCGTTTATGAAAAACAAATTACTGTCATCCCTTACTGATGTTCAGGATGACAGTGTGGTTAAAGCAGGTGCCTGATCAATCCCATGAAAAACCTGTATCTGGTTTTTCCGCCGGGCGATATTTAAGCTGCAGGCCTTTAATAAAATTACGCAGAATCTGGTCTTTGCAAACGCGGTAGTGTTTGTGGCCTTCCTTGCGGAAAAAGGCGCTCAACTCGTGTTTGCTGATGGTTAAATCGGCCAGTTTCAGCAGTGCCAGCGTGTCTTCTTCTTTCAGGTTTAGCGCAATTTTCAGTTTTCTGAAAATGATATTGTTGTTCAGTTTTTTCTCGGGCACCGGTTGTGGGCCGTCTTTTTTGCCGCGCTTGAAATTGATCAGGCCGTTAAGAAAAATCGCCAGCTGGGTATCCGAGCAGGCTTTGTAATCGGGATCATCATCTTTTTTCAGCCAGCAGCTGATCTGTTCGCGTGTTACCTTGCTGTCAGCCAGGGCAAAGATTTTTATCATTGTGTCATCGTTAAAATCGAATACGTAACGAATGCGTCGCAGGATGTCATTATTAGTCATAAATTTTTGTCTTCAATGTTTGTTATAGCGGCCAGAGTTTGATGCCGAGCAAAGTAAATTGTACGGTCAGCAAAATGCACAGCACGGTTGTCATTGTATATAAAGGTTTCTCGCGAAATTTAAAATTGATGGATTTTAAATACCTGATACCGATAACCGCGCCGACGGCGCTCAGAAAAAAGGCGCACTCGTTCATGATGAGCAGAGTGAGCAATGGCAGAACAGTTTCGCCGTTGTTGTCGAGCTGGCTGCCCCTGTTGACAACGGCCAGTAAAAATAAACCCAGGCCCAAAGCCAGGTAAGGAAAGTTAATTGTTTTCATTTATGGATGTTTTAAACCTGCAAAATCAGGTGGTGCGTTGAACATTGTGCGCATTGTTTCATATATTGCGCAAATGAACCAACCTTTGGTGATATCGTCTATAAATTAATAGTGTGCTAATAAAAAATGGAAACAAAATGTCGGACCATAAAGAGAATAAAGACCAGGCTGCCCTCGACTACCATCAGTTTCCTACCCCCGGGAAATTACAGATTAGCGCGACCAAACCGCTAGCCACACAGAACGATCTCTCGCTGGCGTATTCCCCCGGTGTTGCCTCTGCCTGTACCGCTATTCATGCCGACCCTGACAAGGCCGCCGATTATACGATTCGTTCTAACCTTGTTGGTGTAATTACCAACGGCAGCGCCGTGCTTGGCCTCGGCAATATCGGCCCGCTGGCATCGAAGCCGGTGATGGAAGGCAAAGCGGTGCTGTTCAAACGGTTCTCCGGCATTGATGTGTTTGATATTGAAGTCGACCAGCCTGATATCGATAAATTTGTCGATACCGTGGCGGCACTGGAACCCACTTTTGGCGGCATTAATCTGGAAGATGTTAAAGCGCCGGAATGTTTCGAGATTGAAAGCCGTCTGCGTGAGCGCATGAATATTCCGGTGTTTCATGACGATCAGCACGGCACCGCGATCATCGTCACCGCCGCTGTGCTCAGTGCCTGCAAGGTCACCGGCAAAGACATCAAAAAAATTCGCCTGGTGACCTCGGGTGCGGGTGCGGCGGCACTGGCCTGTCTCAATCAGCTGGTCAGTGCTGGTCTGCAACTGAAAAACATTATCGTCACCGACCGTGATGGTGTGGTTTACAAAGGGCGCAAGCATGATATGGATCAGTGGAAAGAAGCTTTTGCAACGTCGAAAAAAGTGCGAACGCTGGAGCAGGCACTGGTAAAAGCCGATGTGTTTCTCGGCCTGTCAGCCCCGAATGTTTTGAAGCCGGAGATGCTGGCAAAAATGGCGAAGCAGCCGTTGATTATGGCGCTGGCAAATCCAATACCGGAAATTCTGCCGGAGCTGGCGCGTGAAGCACGGCCCGATGCACTGATCTGCACCGGCCGTTCGGACTACCCCAATCAGGTAAACAATGTTCTGTGTTTTCCTTTTATTTTTCGCGGCGCACTGGATGTTGGTGCGACCACGATCAATGAAGAAATGAAGCTGGCCTGCGTCAATGCGCTGTCTAATCTGGTTCAGAAAGAAACCAGCTATGCCGTGTTGCAGGCTTATGGCGGTGCGCCGGATAAATTTGGTGCAGAGTATCTCATTCCCAAACCGTTCGATCCGCGGCTGGTGGTCGAGCTGTCACTGGCGGTGGCGAAAGCTGCCATGGACAGTGGCGTGGCGACGCGGCCAATTAAAGACTTTTACGCCTACCGCGACAAGTTACAGAATTTTGTTTACCGCTCGGGTTTCTTCATGCGGCCGATCATGGAGCGTGCCAAAGGCAGCAATAAAAAACTGGTTTATGCTGAAGGTGAAGAACTGCGCGTGTTGCAGGCTGCGCAACAGGTGGTGGACGATGACATCGCCCGGCCAGTGCTGATCGGCAACCACGATGTCATTGTGGCAAACATCGACAAGCTGGGGCTGCGCATCAAGGAAGGTTTTGATGTCGACATCGTCGACCCGCAACATAATCCGGCGTTCTGTGAATACGCTGAGTATTATCACGAATTGATGGGCAGAAAAGGTGTGACTCCGGGTGGCGCACAACACATCGTGCGTAATCGCAACACGATTTTAGCAGCGCTGATGGTAAGGCAGGGCGATGCTGATGCCATGCTCGCCGGCGTGGTCGGTGGTTTTACCCGCAGTCTGCGTAACATCATTAATGTGGTTGGCAAGGCTGAAGGCATTAAACAGGCATCGACCATCGTCGCGCATCTGCTGCCAACGCAAACGGTTTTTATCTGCGATGCACACGTCACCAAAAATCCCACGGCGGAAGAACTGGTAGAAACCACCTTGCTGGCCGCTGCCGAGATTCGCTCGTTTGGCATCGAGCCGAAAATCGCCTTTGTTTCACATTCCAACTTCGGTGCCTCGGATGATGAATCGGCGGTGAAAATGCGCAAGGCGCTGGCTGTGCTGCATGAGCAATATCCCGAGCTTGAAGTTGATGGTGAAATGCACGCCGATGCCGCGCTTTCGGTAAAAATACGCGACCGCCTGTACCCGCATTCAAAACTCAAAGGCGTGGCAAATCTACTGGTGATGCCGAATGCCGATGCGGCGAATATCTCGGTGACCTTGCTGAAAATGCTCGGCGGTGGTGTCACCATCGGGCCCATCTTGATGGGCATGTCAAAATCCGCGCACGTGGTGGCGCAGGCGATTACCGTGCGAAATCTGGTGAACATGAGTGCGGTGGCGGTTGAACACGCGATGCGGTGAGTTTTTGTGTCCACAGATGAACGCAGATAAACACGGATAAAAGCGTTGTTTGTTTTATAACCGTTATGATTCTTGATTGATTTGACCATATAGCTTTTTGTCGCAAAAAAATGCTTTTATATCTGTGTTTATCTGCGTTCATCTGTGGATAAAATAAAACAAGGTCAAGAGGTGTCGGAGTCGGTGAAACATCGACTCCGACACGGTGCTTACTTAATAAGCGGGCATGGATGAAATAGCATGAAAGGACTTTTAGTCCTTCAAAAGACAATCTATGGACTTTCTGTTCATAGTCGGTGAGTTTATAACCGTTACGGTTTTTGATTGATTTGACCATGTAGCTTTTTTTCGCAAGAAAAAATGTTTTTATATCTGTGTTTATCTGCGTTCATCTGTGGATAAAATAAGATAAACTTCTTTTTCTTTTCTTCACGACCCAATCAAACTATGGCAGTCCAGTGGTACCCGGGGCACATGAACAAAGCCCGTCGCATTATCAAAGACACTATGTCCGAAGTGGATCTGGTGATCGAGGTGATGGACGCACGCATTCCTTTCAGTAGTGAAAATCCGATGGTTGCCGAGCTGCGCCAGCACCGCCCCTGCATCAAGATTCTGAACAAGAGTGATCTGGCCGATCCGGCCACTACCAAACTGTGGATGGCACACCTGGAAAAAGAGCAGGGTGTGAAAGCGCAGGCGCTGTCGGTGCTGGATAAATCACGCACAAAAAATCTGCCTGACCTGTGCCGCAAGTTGCTGCCTGATCGTGGCACCGCAGTGAAGTCGATCCGGGTGATGATCATGGGCATTCCCAATGTCGGCAAGTCGACTCTGATCAATACCCTGGCCGGCAAGACGCTGGCGAAAGTCGGTGACGAACCGGCGGTGACTAAAGTGGTGTCGTCGGCGCAGCATCGTATTCTTCTGTCGGGCAATATCGCACTGTCAGATACGCCGGGCATTCTGTGGCCGAAGATCGAAAATGAAAACAGCAGCTATCGCCTGGCGGTGACTGGCGCGATTAAAAACACCGCGATTGATTTTGAAGACATCGCGCTGTTTGCCGCGGATTATCTGATCGATGCTTACGCTGAGAAAATCGTTGAGCGTTATAAATTAAAACAAACGCCGCAAACAGGTACCGAGTTGCTGGAAGAAATCGGCCGCCGCCGTGGCTGTTTGCGTGGCGGTGGCATTATTGATATGAATCGCGCTTCAGAAATTCTTATTCACGAAATTCGTAGCGGTGCGCTGGGTGCCCTGAGTTTTGAAACACCGGCGATGATTGCTGAAGAAACGGTGGTGGATGAGGAAGAGGACGAGCCTGAGCAGGGTTAGTTGTTATGCATCGGGCCTGTTGTTGAATCAAAGGCGAAGTTGGCAGTTATCAGTTGGCAGTTGGCAGTAAAAATAAAATCGACGTTTACGCTGCAATGATAGGGCTTTCAGCTTCTTTGGTTTTTAACTGATAACTGCCAACTTCTTTCCCGTCAGTGTGTACAGACCGGAGACATAGGTTACAAAACGTTCGGACACATAGG
>WFOC01000111.1 GCA_015488295.1 Gammaproteobacteria bacterium | reverse complement strand
GTTTGCAGTCGGCAGTTATCAGTTAAAAACCTGAAAACCGCATAATTTGCCGCACAAGCAATGCTTTTGCTTTTTACTGCCAACTGATAACTGCCAACTTCGCCTTTGACTCAATAACGGACTTGATCAGAGTATCCCTAGTGATATTTTTCGGTGGTGATATGCCCCGGCTCGCGGCGACGGTGTTTTCGCAGGCCGCGTTTTTCCAGCAGCTCAGTAACGCTGCCAAGCATCGCTGAATTACCACACATCATAATGTGCGAGTTTTCATCAATATTGACACCCGCCCGCTGTTCAAAGGAACCGTCTTCGATGCAGGCCGTGATGCGCTGCGCCATTGCGCCCTCAACTTTTTCGCGAGTGATAAACGGCACAAAGACAAACTGCTGTGCGTGCTGTTTTTCGATAGCGGCGATCTGCTCGCGATATGACAGTTCGGAAAGGTTTCTCACCGAATAACCCAGCACGATTTTTTCAAAACGCTGCCAGACTTTTTCCCCCTTTAATATAGAGAGAAAAGGCCCGACACCGGTGCCGGTTGCCAGCAGCCACAGGTTTTTACACGCCGGTATTTCGCTGACGGTTAAAAAACCATTGGCCCTGTCGGTAACAAAAATTTCATCGCCAACTTCCAGCAGTGCCAGCCGGGGCGTTAACGGCCCTTCTTCCACAATATTAAAATAGATTTCCAGATAATCATCATCGGGCGTATTAACCAGCGAATAAGGCCGCGCTACGCGTTCACCGTCGATGTCCAGCGCCACCCGGACAAACTGACCCGATTCAAAATTTTCAAGGACACACTGGATACGCAGCGAGAACAGCCGCTCATTCCACTGAATTTTTTCGATCACTTTGCCTGTCAACCAGTTCGCCATATAGTCACCCTGTTGTTAGTCACCCGATTTAATCACCCGGTTATTAATCACCCCGGCATCCGTTGCATTCTTTATACTAAGCCATCTACTACGATAGATAACCATATTTATGATAGCGCTACACCCTCAATTAAAAAAAGACTGCTTTGCGCTTGGCGAGTTCAGCCTGTGCACACTTTTACTGCTCAACGATGCCAACTACCCCTGGTTCATCCTGCTGCCAAACCGTGAAGACGCACGTGAGATACATCTGCTAACCGAGCCTGACCAGCAGCAGCTGATGGCCGAGTCGATGTATTTCAGCCGCTGCCTGCAACAGGTTTTTCAGCCCGACAAACTCAACATCGCGGCACTGGGCAATGTTGTGCCGCAGCTGCACATCCATCATATCGCCCGATTTCGCAACGATGCCTGCTGGCCGGCACCGGTATGGGGCGCGGTCGATGCTATCCCTTACCAGCCGGCACAACGGGAGACCATTAAAAATCAGCTGCTTGAATGGTTCAACAGGCATCCTGAACAAGCTTTCCACTGGCACGAAGCGGCTACGGACTAATCAACTGAACTACTTCTGCAGGAACCTTCTGTTATAATCCGCGAAAATCTTTTATTTACCCGGTCAGCAATACTCAATCACAAGCTGAGTTAACCTTGAAACTGACCCTCTTTTTTTGCACTATTTCACATGACATTATTTAAATACCGCGCTGACCGAATTCCTGTTGTAATTATCACTTTACTTTTTGCCCTCGACATACTTGCCTATCTGCTGATCGACAACATCTGGTTACTGATCGCATTCTGGCTGATCATGATTGCACCCAAAGGCATTATCTGTGCCTGGAACCACCATCACCAGCATCTGCCGACCTTCAAAATCACCACTCTCAACTACCTGCTGGAACAGATGTACGCGTTGCAGACTGGTGCTACTTCAAAGTTGTGGGTGCTGCATCACGTGCTGGGCCATCACCACCATTACCTCGACCAGAGCAAAGACGAAAGTCGCTGGAAAGACAGAAAAGGCAACATCATGGGGCGCTTCAGATATTCCATGGATGTCATGCTAACCGCGTATTACCGCGCCTACCAGGTCGGCAAACGTCACCCGCGCCCGCTGAAAATATTTTTTATTGCTTCAACGGTCACCCTGCTGGTGGTTGCTGCGCTGGTCTGGTATCGCCCGGTGCCAGCATTACTGGTTTTTGTTGTACCCATGATCAGCAGCCTGTTTTTCACCGCCTGGGTCACCTACGCACATCACGCCGGACTGGATGTGGACAATGATTTTGAAGCGTCCTATAACATCATGACACCAATCTACAACACCCTGACCGGCAACCTCGGTTACCACACAGCGCATCACCACAAGCAGGGGCTGCACTGGTCTTTACTGCCCGAGCTGCACGAGAAAATCAAAGACAGGATTCCGGAAGAGCTGTATAAAACCGACCATCTGGGCTCGGGTTTTTTAAAGCAGCAGTAAGATCATTTTTCGTCAACATTAAAACAAATGATTCTCTCGCAGAGATAAATATTAAATATATTGTTTTTTCCGCGCAGTAACATTCTAGAGCCTCATCAGCTCTAAAAGCCTTATTCGCTAACTTTCTGCCGGTCTTTTTTCAACGCAGCACGTTTGCTTTTAGAGGCCAGCCGACGCAGTTTCGAGGCCTTTGTTGGCCGGGTTTTCCTGCGCACTTTTCTGCTGACCAGAGCCTGCGCAATGAATGAGCGCAAACGTGACAGCGCCAGCTCTTTATTTTTCAACTGGCTACGTGTTTGTTGCGACTTGAGAATAAACACGCCTTCTTTCGTCACCCGCTGATCATTTAACGCCAGCAGGCGCTGCCTGACCGTCACCGGCAGGCTGGAAGCGGCAATATCAAACTTCAGATGTATCGCGGTGGCAACCTTGTTTACATTCTGCCCGCCCGCACCCTGCGAGCGTATCGCTGTCATCACGATCTCGTGGTCAGGAATATTTAAATGTTTAATCCGCATGGCAGGTCTCTTATAATGAACAAAAATTATAAATCAAAAAAACACTCTTCATGAAAGCAAACGAAATCAAAAAAGGCATGGTTATCGATCAAGATAACAAAAACATCCTTATTAAAAAAATATTTGTACAGTCTCCACACTCTCGCGGCGGCAGCACTTTATATAAAATGGCCGGCAGCGATATAGCCAGCGGCCAGAAATTTGAGCGCAGTTTCAAAGGCGACGAAAACGTCACACAGGTTGAGGTTGCTCGTCGCACCGTGCAGCTATTGTACAGCGACAGTGAAAGCTATACTTTCATGGACAGTGAAAACTACGACCAGTATGTTTTAGCGGCAGAAACTCTGGAGGATGAAGCCCGGTTTCTTTACGATGGTCTGGAAGGTCTCAGCGCGCTGATCAGTGATGAGCAGGTACTTGGCATAGAGCTGCCCAACACCATGAATTTTGAAATAACCGAGTGCGCACCCGGCATAAAAGCCGCATCATCTTCCGCCCGGACCAAGCCGGCAACACTGACCACAGGGCTGGTGGTACAGGTGCCTGAATACCTGACACCGGGTGAAACCATCAAGATCAATACCGAGACACGTGAGTTCATCTCCCGCGCCTGATCGCCACCGATGAACCAGGCCACAAATATCATCGCGCCGCTTTCCAGCGAGCAGCAACAAAAAGTCATCGCACAAACGCAGGTTTATATAAAACAGGCACAGCAGCTGTTCAAGCTGAAAGATAAAACACTGGAAATTACTTTTGATCTGAAAGGACGCGCCGCCGGCATGTACCGGGTGAAGCAGGGCAAGGGACATATTTTCAGGCACACACAGCGGGAAATTCGCTACAACACTTTTATCTTCGCCAAATATTTTGCAGACAATTACGCGACCACTATCCCGCATGAAGTGGCACACTATGTCACCGATATTCTTTATGGACTAAAAAATATAAAACCGCATGGCAAGGAATGGCAGGCGGTGATGGCGGCGTTTGATGCCGATGCCAGCGTTACGGCTGATTATGATCTTGCCGGCATCCCGCTAAAAAAACAGTCCCTATTTATTTATCGGTGCGACTGCCGGGAACATCAGTTAAGCTCGATAAGGCACAACAGAATCAAGAAACGCCGTTTTCGGTATTATTGCATCCACTGCAAACAGGTACTGCAACAGGCCGAAGCACTCACCTGAAAACATCAGAAACGAATAGCGGGATTAAGGTTCTTCCCCGTAATCAATGGTGATTTCTTCATCGGGCTGAATATCACGCAGCGCGTATAATTCAAAGCCGACAAATTCAGCCTGCGGATCGGTGCTGTGGTTTAAATATCGCAGCAGGTTTTTTCCATCACGCCCAACCCAGATATCGTCATACTTTTCCACCCACAAAACATGCGAGCCGTTATCATTAACCACCGGCCCGTCATACTCACCCATGTAATCCCCTTCTTTGATTTTTTTACGGGCAAATAAACCGTCGCCATGAATACCGGATTTTTTTTTATAAAACAGTTTATGCAATTGCTCTTCGGATAACATTATACTTTGCTCACAAAATCGTTCTATAAAACACCTTTAATGTTCCTGTTTTTGCTCTTTTTCTTGTTCGAGCCCATGACCATCCGGGCCGTGAACGTGACCGTGTTCGATTTCTTCTGCTGTAGCGGCGCGCACCTTGATGACTTTCACATCAAAATTTAATTCCATGCCAGCAAGTGCATGATTACCGTCGATGACAACAACATCATCTTTCACTTCAGTTACGGTAACAACAATATCTGTGCCATCCGGGCTCTGCGCGTGAAACTGCGCACCAACCTTGATTTCTTCAGATTTATCAAACATGTCTTTGGGCACTTCCTGAATACGGCTGGCTTCTTTCTCGCCATAACCGTCTGCCGGTGAAACCTTGACCGTTAATTCATCGCCAGCAGATTTACCTGTCAACGCGTTTTCCAGCCCTGGAATAATATTCATCGCGCCATGCAGATATAAAAAAGTACCGTCATTTGAATAGTCAATAATTCTGCCATCATCATCTTTCAGTGTGTAATGAAGAGTTACAACAGAGTTTTCTTCGATTTGCATATTTCATGTCCAGGCTGGTTTAAAAAGGGCGCTAATTTTAACAGGAACGTAACATTTTAAACAGTTGCGACAGCCCCCAGAATTGCCAGCCAGAATACACACAGGAAAACACCGTGACCACTTGCACAGCCGCAAGCTGAAAAACAAAAACACATCGATTAATTTATGCCAGAAACCAGTGAAAACCAGCGGATTTCAGCTAGATTTCAATTATGACGATCCGTTGTTACAGCCAGAGAATTCTCAACCCGTTTCGCGGCGTGATGAACATCATCTCCATCGGCGGCGCAGATGCGGTCACCATCGACGGCCACCACTGGACACTGTACATTCACGATACCTTCGACTGCCCCACCGATGACCCGGAAGAGTTTTTTGAAATCGACATGCCGGATATTCGCTTCGGCGACTGGGACAGGAAATCAGGGCTGAAGCCTTCACCACTGATCGACTCCTATCATTACAACGAGATCCAGGCCATCGGCCACGTATTGCTCGATGCGGTAAAACAGCATGCCAGCCAGTGCCCCTTTGCTTTTGAAGACAAATACGAGCTCTGGCTACTCGATGAAAAAACCAGAGAACCTCTGGCATTACTCAACAGCGTCTGCAAACAGGCCGAGATTGGTATTCCTGAAAGCCTGAACTGGGAAGCCGGTCTGCGCTGCAAGCAGGAATTCCTGAAAGACTTTTCAGTCGCCGACAAACGCCTAAACTCGACCGGCGAGCTGCTTAACCAGCTCATCAATCAGCGCGCCGGTGCGCACCCTTCTGCACAGTGGTTTTACCGCGACCGTTTTGATTATGGAAAAGGTCTGGGCGGCATCAATCTGGAAAACAAGCTTGCCGGCCGGGAATTATCTGCCAGACTGTTTCCCAAAATGCTGGTGCAGCAGCAATGGCAGAACCCGTCCGATGCAACACTGATTAATGCCTTCATCAGCTGGCTGTCTCCCTATTTGCTGGTGCTGGATTTTTTAAGAGATGCCCAGCGTGAGACGCTGGAACAATCTGCCAGGCAACATGCCCTGCTGGTCGACAAAATGTATCCACTCTACCCCAGAGTTATTGACCAGCAGGCCATCAATAGCGCGCGGGTCGAAGCCATGATGCGCCGTTCGAACCAGCCAGAAACCCGGGACAAAGTCACCGAGACCATCGAATATATCGAAACCCAGCATTCGCTCATCTGATTAAAGCATCGTCCAAAAGAGGGCATCGGTCGGTGCCGTTTTTGCCCCAAACAACGGGTAGCTACCCGGCGCGCACATTGTTCTGCGAGAAAACATGGCCGGCACCACACAGACTATCCAGGTGAATTGTGAGTTTTAAATTTAAAACTAAAAATGGCCTTTTCTCTACATACCGTTGCCGAATTTATCGTGGTGGATTTCGGTGGACTCGCGCATGTTTTTTAACGCCGCCGCGTAACCCGACAAAATGCCCAGCGTCCAGGAGATGCGTTCTCTGAAATACGCATCTGCCTCGGCATCGTTATCCGCCGTATCTTCATTCAGAATTTTTTCGACGTTGCGCAATACCAGCTGCTCCGGGATATAACACAGGCGGTTGTTTTTATAACTGCTCATGCGCAGCTCGGCGACCGGATACGCACCACCATCAGCCGACGACACGGTTACAATCAGCGCCGGTTTATGGCCCAGCTCAAAACGATTGAACATCAGGAAAAAGTTTTTTAATCCCGCCGGCACCTGACCGTGCCATTCCGGTGAAATAATAATAAAACCATCGCTCTCGCTCAGTTGTTTTTTAATAGGCGCAAGGCGCTGATTCCATTCGTCATTGTCTTCCCACAAGGTCTGATCCCACAACGGCAGTGGATTATCGGCCAGAGAAAAAACCCATGGCTCGATGTTTTCGAAACCACTGTTCAGTGTTTTTTCCAGATAACGCGCCACTTTTTCGCTTTGTGAAGGGTTGCGGTGACTGCCGCTGATGATGCCTATTTTCATAGTTTTAACCTGATAAAAATTTGATAACCCATACTAACAAAAAATAAATTTTTCCACAGATAAACACAGATGTTTTTTATTTTTCGTCTACGACGAAAAACAATGGGCGCTTATCTGTGTTCATCTGCGTTTATCTGTGGACAATAGTTTTTGACCTTTAAACAACCAGCACCGGCTCGTGCAAGCGCGATAACTGCTCACGCAATTCCAGCACGTGCTGCTCCCAGTACTGCGTGGTATTAAACCAGGGGAACGCCAGCGGAAAGGCCGGATCGTTCCAGCGTTTTGCCAGCCACGCGGCGTAATGCATCATGCGCAGGCTTCGCAAGGCTTCGATCAGATGCAACTCTTTCAGATCCAGCTCGGCAAACTCTTCATAGCCTTCCAGCAGGTCACACATTTGTTCGGTCATTTCCTGGCGTTCGCCCGATAACAACATCCACAAATCCTGAATTGCCGGGCCGTTGCAGCAGTCATCCAGGTCGACAAAATGCGGGCCGTCTTCTGTCCACAGAACATTGCTGCGATGGCAGTCACCGTGCAGGCGTATCTGCTGATAATTGCCGCAACGGTCAAAAGCCGCCTGAATTTCTTTCAGCAGGTCGGCGACCAGGGTTCGGTAGGCTTCCTGCAAATAGTCAGGGATAAAACCCTGCGCCTGCAAAAACGCCGAGGAGTCTTCACCCATTCTTTTTATCTCGATCTGGTGACGATGCTCAAACGATGCCGTGCGCCCGACATTGTGAATACGCGCGATGAAGCGCCCCATCCAGTTCAGGTCATCACGCGTTTCCAGATCCGGCCAGCGACCACCGCGCAGCGGGTACACCGAAAAACGGTAGCCCTGATGTTTGAGCAGGGAAGCACCATCGATAATAATCGGCGCGACCACGGGAATCTCTGCTTCCAGCAACTCCAGCGCAAACTGGTGTTCTTCGTCGATAGCGGCATCGCTCCAGCGACCGGGTCGGTAAAACTTGGTGATAACCGCACCGCCGGCTTCCAGTTCACAGCGATACACCCGGTTCTCATAACTGTTGAGCGCCAGCAGACGACCACTGGTTTCATAACCGGCAGACTCCACCGCATCCAGTATGGTTTCGGGTGTTAGATCAGCATAATCCTGTTTTAAATTATTTTCGCTTAAAGCTTCTTCTTGCATGGTTTAAGATTGTATTCATGGTCGCCATAATAAACAAACCCGCGCCGCAACCGGAAATTGAATGCTGGGTGCAGGGCGCTGAACCGGCGCTTTCTGAACTGGCCGGACAGGTTATCCTGATCGAGATGATACAGGTTAATTGCCCCGGCTGTTTCGTTCATGCACTGCCTGAGGTGATACGTCTGCACGAAAAATATGCAACGCAGGGGCTTAAGGTTTTTGCCATCGCCACCGCATTTGAACATTTCGAGCAGAACACACTGGAAAACCTGCAACGCCTGCTGCAACACGGCGAGCTGATCGGCGATCCATTGTCGCAGCTGGGCAAGGCCGGTTTTCTGGAAGAGACCTCCGGTAAAGCCATGCTGCCCTATACCATCCCGTTCAGCGTTGCCATGGACAAGCTGGTTAAAAATGAAAACACCGCCGATGATGAAACCGTCGAGCAATTCATCCTTGGACAAATACCGGATTTTCATCAACGCGACTGGGAGGACGGACGAAAGCAATCCATCTACCAGCAGGCCGAGGCACATCTTAATAACAGGCGCTACCACGCCCTTACTTTTGAAATGTACCAGCTACAGGGCACACCTTCGAGTATTCTGATCGATAAAAAAGGTATACTGCGAAAAACACTGTTTGGCGCTGTCACTACGCTGGAAGCCGATGTTCGACAGTTATTGAACGAATCCTGAAAAGCCTTATAATTCGCCGCAACCTTTTACACGAGATACAAAATACTATGGAAGCCTTTGCAGAAAAATTTCTTTACGCCAGTCGCTGGTTGTTAGCACCGATTTACCTGGGCCTCAGCGCCGGCCTGTTAATCCTGGGCATCAAGTTCTTCCAGGAAGTTTTCCACATCATGCCACTGATTTTTTCCATGACGGAAGCCAACCTGGTACTAGTGATCTTAAGCCTGATCGACCTGTCACTGGTCGGCGGCCTGATCGTAATGGTAATGCTCAGCGGCTACGAGAACTTTGTTTCCAACATCGATCTGGATAAAAACACTGAAAAGCTGCACTGGCTGGGCAAGATGGATGCCGGTTCGCTGAAACAGAAAGTAGCCGCGTCTATCGTCGCCATTTCATCGATTCACCTGCTGAAAATTTTCATGAACGCGCAATCGGTCGATAACGATAAACTGATGTGGTACGTCATCATCCACATGACCTTTGTTCTCTCCGCCATCGGCATGGCCTACGTCGACAGCATCAACAAACACTAAAGGCCCGGTCATGCGTGGAATGGTACCACCCGACCCCGAGTCCAGCACCTCGAATCTGGAATACGCTGTAATCTACGTACCCAAACGCAGCCGCAACCGTTTTTCTGCCAACTGCGTCGAGATTAAATCCTGCGCCGCCGATGCACTGGACAACGCCGACCCGGACAACAAATACTTTGCCGCACGTGTCAGCGGGCCATCGAAGTCTTCGGAAGGGCAGTATATTTATTATCTTGTTGAGTGGCTGGAATAACTGTAAAACCTGCCACCCATAGAAGATCCCCAAATTGGTTAAACTTAAATCTCTCCGACCCTTGCTGGCAGAACAAATGCTGACAGCTATTATAAGCAAGTTTCAAATAACCTAAGCCACATCCAGATAATCCTCCCCCATCACATAACCCGCCGCATCAAGGTGGGCGCGGCAATATTCGCGCGCGCCGTGGTTACGTACATAATTCAATACGAAAGGTTTTGTGTTGCACTGGCATAGCCACTCTGGCGCGTGTGTTTTTGCCTGCTGATAAACGTTGCCGATTTTATTGGCATCGATATCTATCCACGCTGATGGTGTAATGCCATTATCGATCAGGTGCTGCGCACGCTGCCGGGTTTTTCTGCCCGCACCCCAGAACACAATCTCTCTGCCCTGTAAGCGTGCATCTTTTGCCAGGTAATATGCGCGAAGTTTTTCGAAAGCGACATCTGAGTAACGGCTGGATGTTCTCGACAGACGACCATCCGATTCACGCCAGTCCAGCAGCACTTCATCCAGCTTCATCATTTTGTGTTCGTCATGAAACAGGCGCAGCCACAGTTCATAATCTTCGGCAAACTCACCATCTCTGTAGGCACCGGCGGCTATAATTCGTTGTTTGCGAAACATCACCGAAGGATGCGCAAACGGGGATTCGATGTAGATCTGGTTTTTTATGTCCTGCATGCTCAGGCAGGCATTTTGCCAGCGCATGTATTCGATATAACCTGCCCGGATAATTTCTTCAGGAAATTTTTTTGCCTGTGTGGCACACAGGGTGATGCCATCATCTTGCTGCAAAACCTCATATTGTTTCTGCAGGCGCTGCGGATGCATCACATCATCGGCATCCATGCGCGCAACATAATCCGAACGACAATGCAGCAGCCCGGTATTCAGTGCCGGCACAATACCTTTGTTTTTATTTTTGATGATACGGATACGCGGATCATCATACGACTGCATGAGGCTGACTGAGTCATCGCTGGAAAAATCATCGACCGCGATGATTTCAAAATTCTGAAGTGATTGCTGAAAAATACTGTCGAGACATTCACGCAAGGTAGCCTGCGCATTAAACACCGGCATCAGAATGCTGACTTTCAGCGCACGACCTGATGTCACAGTCCGGCCTTTTCAGCGCCGGAGCAAGCCTTACTTTTCCGCCAGTTCATCCAGGCTATCCTGCGCAATTTCCCGAACTTCTTCACTTTCATCCGATAGCAGTTTTTCGATGTACGGGATATACGATGGATCTCTGGTCAGTGACAAATAGTGACAAGCATCACCGCGAATGCGTGCGTCCTCATCAGAAAGGTATTCGATCAGGCGCGGAATCACCTTTTTGAACGGCTCGGTTTCGGCCATTTCTTCAATAATCACACCGATTCCGAGGCGCACATTTATTTTTGCTTCCGGGTTCGCCATCAGGTCAATAACGTTTTCCAGCGCCTGCGGGTAACGCTCGATCAGCTTGCGCGCATAATTTATATTGCCTTCCGCCAGCACTTCTTCGAGATAGTCGGTTACCCCGTCAAAGCTTGAAGCACGTTCCAGCCATAATGTCAGCTCCTGTTTTGTGCGCGAGCCGGTCAGCTCAAAAGGCCCGATCTGCAACCACGGTACGCTCCTCACACCTAGCTCCGATGCCAGCTGCGGGGCGTTTTCGATATTGACTATGCGCAATTCTGCCATCTTGCCAGCCTTCATTAACTCGCTCAGTATTTGCATCATCGGCCCACAATAACTGCATTGCGAACCCATCAACATTAAAACTGTCGGAGGGGTGATATTTTTGCGTTCATTTGTCATATAATCGAATCAGATACTAATAAATACTAGAGTCCTAATGTACAAAATTCTCTCCACACTTTCTACACTGTTATTGTTCTTTTCAATAACAGCTCACGCGGCAGAGCCCTATTCAAATGACTCTGACCTGGTGTTCGACGATACCATGCTGGAAGATGAACTGTCCTACCCTGACTGGTTCAAGCTTTCACTGGGTGATCTTGGCGATGATCTGGACAAGGCAGTAAAAGATGGAAAGATCGGCATTATCACTTATTTCGGCCAGAAGCGCTGCGCTTACTGCAAACAGTTTTTCGAGACCAGTCTCGCTGATACCGACATACAGAACTATTTAAGAGAACACTACGATGTCATCGCCTTCGATATCTGGGGCATCGACGACATCATCGATACCGACGGCAAGGAATATTCTGAGCGTGAACTGTCGGTGCATTACAAAACAAACTTCACACCCTCATTGATTTTCTATGACCGTGAAGGCACACCGGTATTCCGCCTGCGCGGCTACTACCCGCCGTATAAATTTCGCGCCGCGCTGCAATACGTTACTGAAGGTTTTTACAAAAGCGAGAAGTTTCCTGACTACTTTGCACGCGCCAACCCCGGTGAATTTTTTCTTCTCGGCGGCCTGACCGAACGTGACTTTTTCCTTGAGCCACCTTACGACATCGCCACGCTACAGAAAAGCGGCAAGCCAACAGCCGTTTTTTTTGAGCAGGGAAACTGTCACACCTGCGACCTGCTGCACACCGACCCGCTGTCCAGGGAAGAAAGCATTCAGGAAATTAAAAAGATGAACGCTATTCAGCTCAACATGTGGGCCAGCACGCCGGTGACCACACCGCAGGGCAAAAAAATAACTGCAAAAGAATGGGCAAAATCACTGGGGATTTTTTACGCACCCACCATCGTCTTCTTTGACGAGAACGGTGAAGAAATTATTCGCCTCGATTCGGTCACACAGTTTTATCGTTTATGGGGCGTGCTGGAGTACGTCAATCAAAAAGGTTACACAAACTCTGAAGATTACCAGAGCTGGCGCTTACAACAGAGAAAGCTGAGCAAATAATAAATACAGGGATTTCCCGGTAAAAATGCTGAAAAATATTCAGGAAAAGTTCAATACACTGTTATGGAATACAAACCCGAAAAACTTGAATATTTTTCAGGCTTCCCTGATACGCGCACTTAGAATCTTTTATGCCACCAGTCGTGACCTGAGCGGCGGCCTGCCATCCCTGCGCGCCACCAGCCTGGTCTACACCACGCTGTTATCCATTGTGCCCTTGCTCGCGGTCAGCTTTTCCGTGTTAAAAGGTTTCGGCGCGCATAACCAGCTGGAACCGTTTTTAATAAGCTTGCTGGAACCACTGGGCGAAAAAGGCATACAGGTCAGCCAGCAAATCATTTCTTTCGTCGACAACATGAAAGTCGGCGTGCTTGGCTCGCTGGGTTTATTCTTTCTCATTTTCACTGTTTTATCTCTGGTCAAAAAAATCGAGAACGCTTTTAACTACACCTGGCGCATCAAAATCACGCGCAACATTTTTCAGCGTTTCAGCAACTATCTCAGCGTCATTCTGGTCGGCCCGCTGCTGTTATTTACCGCCGCCGGCCTTACCGCTTCTTTCAACTCATCCACTGTTGTCGAAACGCTTTTATCCATCGAACCTTTCGGCACCTTATTATTGATCATCGGTGAGGCACTGCCTTTTGTGCTTACCACCATCACTTTCACCCTGATCTACATTTTAATCCCGAACACAAAAGTCAGATTCCGCTCGGCGTTGTACGGCGCGATTACAGCAACAATTTTATGGAAGCTGATCGGCGCACTGTTCACAGCATTCATCGTTGACTCAACCAACTACACCGCCATTTATTCGACCTTTGCCATCCTCATTATTTTCATGCTGTGGATTTATATCAGCTGGCTTATTGTGCTTACCGGTGCGTCTATTTCGTATTATCACCAGAACCCGGATCGCACCAGCGACCAGTCACAGGTTATCCGTCTCAGCTGCCGGCTGCGTGAAAAGCTGGCGCTGGCAATAATGCAGCTTATCGCCAGCAGTTTTCATCACAACGAAAAACCCTGGACGCTAAAACGACTGGCAAAAACCATCAAGATTTCCGAACAGGCACTGATGATAATTATTTCTGCACTGCTAAAAAACAATCTGCTGCTGCGCAGCGGTGAACGAAACCAGTATTACCTGCCCGCTCAGTCGCTGGAAAACATTTCGCTGAATATGATTCTGGAAGCTGCGCGCAGCGCTGAGGAAACACCACTGCTGCGACCGGATGATGTCGAAGCAGCGCCACAGGTTACACAGGTAATCAAGCAGGTAGAAAAAGCAATAAATGATTCAACAAAAACAATCTCGCTTAAAGAGCTGATTCAGTCACCGCCCGTTCAATCCTAGAAAATCCAGGCAATCGGCTGCCAGCACCTGATGCGCCTTGTGCAAAATGCGTGCTTCCTGTTCGGCTGTCATCAGTTCGCGATAACCACCCACCGTTCCCTGCCGCACAAACTTGCCAGGTTTGAATACCGGCTTGTTCGCACCGCCCTGTGTGGAAAATTTTTCATCATTCGCTTTCATCCAGGAAAATGCGCTGTACGCCAGCACCCGCTGTTTCTGCGCTGGCGAGACCTGCCACTGTAAAAATTCAGTGATGCGATCAACCGTGGCTGCCAGGTCGGCCTTCATATCCTGATAACGCAGCCACAGAACTTTCTCATGATCAAAATACGGCCACCAGCTTGCCACGTTACGGTACCAGGCAGCGAATGCCAGCCACTGCTCGACATGCTGCTCGAACGATGCCGGCATTTCTATACCGGCTTTTGTTCGTGCCTCATCTGTCATATTCATAATATGAAAATAAAAACTCACACAGCAATCACGCGGATCCCGTGACGACAGAATGATTTTGGCAGTGCCAATGCCCGGAGTCTGCTCTGCCGTACAGTGGGTCTTGAAAATACGCGGCTCAGCCAGCGTTTCAAAATGCTGCAACACCTGCTGCCAGCTTTTTCCCGAACGTTGAATCTCCAGCCAGGGCACAACTTCATCAATGGATGAAAAGGATGCATCACCACCGGTTCGCAGCTGATGCAAAATCTGCTGCATCCAGGTGGTGCCCGCTTTGGGCGGCGTGGTAATCAGCACATCACTGTCGCGTGCCTGAAAATTTGCCAGTATATACGGATCATGTAGCGGGGATAATTCCCCCCAGTGCGCTTCAGGTTGCTGCGTTGTCATAAACGGTTTCTCTGCCTGCTTTAATGCCGTTTAATATGACACATTACACGCCTGTTTATAACAATGCCGCTGCAGAAAAACCCCGTAGCATACGGCTAAATTTGCAACCACCCACTCTCCGTCAGTTATATCAATTCTAAATGAGCAGCAATAAGCTATTGTATTAATTTAACTTATTCCTGATAATAGTTTGGCTCGATGTTGCATTTAATGTAATATCAATTCTTAGTATCAGTACAACTCTGAGATATTTACCCCATGCCAGCAAGCCCGCTTTTATCATCCGAATCACGCGTTTCATCGATTCGCCAGTTGCTCAAACTCTATCCACAGCTCGAAAACGAGCAGTCAGAAGAGTGGCTGAACATCCTCAATAACACACAGATGATGGATGCTCCTGCTGATACCGTGCTGGCCACGGTTGGCTCCAACTGCACAAATTTTATGCTGTTACTCGATGGCGATGTACGTGTTTATCAGGACGACGAAAACGGTCGCGAGATGACGCTGTACCGAATTTCTCCCGGCGATGTTTGCCTGATGAGCCTGAACAGCCTGATTCACGAACGCCCGTTTCGCGCCAATGCAAAATCCGAAACCGACATCAGCATGATTTTATTCCGTGCTGATGAATTTCATAAGGCCATGAAAGCATCCGATGCCTTTCGCATGCTGATTCTCTCCAGCCTGGTCGACACTGTCTGCACCATGGTGCAGTCTTTTTACGACACAGCTTTCGAACCACTGGACATGCGCCTTGCCTGCCTGCTGGGTCGACTGTTCGAACGCGCCGGCTCAGACTCACTCGACATCACCCACCAGGAGCTGTCTCAGGAACTGGGCACCACGCGCGAAGTTGTCAGCCGCCTGCTGAAAAAACTCGAACAGCAGGAATGCATCGTACTAAAACGCGGCAAGATTCTTGTTGGTGAAAACAAACAGATGCCCGGCCTTCTCTAAACCACCTTCCCGTTCCCCGCTTCACAAAACTTTTTTCAAATTAAATTTTCAGGCTTTTGCCACTGCAAACCGCACGGCAAAAGCCCCTTTAATTGCTGTGTGATTTTAGTCACACAAGCAAGTGACATTTATCACTGACAGCTTTTTTTTAATTTGCTTCAATGAAGCCAACCCGAATATTGCATCAGGATGCAAGAATAATCCTGAACGGCTTTTTCAATAAACATTGAAGCGCCGTAAATAAGTGAAACCGATCAAAGCTGTGTCAACCACCCACCGAATCAAACTCACAAAAACTATTTTCACCTTCAGGAATATCAGGCACTGCCCTGCAGTTTTCGGGCAATAATTTTGCCGTCGCACAGCTGCGGCAAAAATAAAAACATGAAACCAAACCAGAGGGAAGCAGAATGAAACGCAGAGACTTTTTGAGGGTCGGCACCGCCGGCCTGACCGGCTCTATTCTTGCAGGCGTTGGCCTGATCAGCTGGACACCACGTGCCCACGCTGCAACCATCAACAAAACCATCTACATCACCGATGGATTCATCCAGCAGATCGACGGTACCAATGTGTACTTCCGGGGCTACAGCGATGCCTCCAACACGCTGAACGTCCCCGGCGAATCCATCGTCATACAGCAGGGTGATACCGTCAATATCACGCTGATCAACACACTGAATACCCGCCACAATTTTGTTATCGACGGCGTGGTCGACAGCGGCATCATCAACGGCGGCGACAGTAAAACTTTCAGCTTTACAGCAGGCGATCCTGGCACTTATATGTTTTATGACAACGCCAACAGTAACTACAACCAGCTACTGGGTTTGCATGGCGCTATGGCTGTGATGCCGCAAAATAGCTCCAACGAGCTGTATCCGGGCAGCAACACCTTCGTCAAACAGCAGTTCTGGCTGTTCCATGACATCGACCCCACCTGGCATGACCGTCTGCGCCGGGGGCGTACACCAAACACAGCTTACGTGCCGCGTTACTTCACCATCAATGGTCTTAGCGGTCGCCCACCAGGTTCAGCGGGCAGCATGGATCCTGCCATCGACAGCATGGCCGACCCGCGTTCGGTATTGCGCGGCAGCATCGGTGACCGCACCCTGGTACGTATTCTCAATGCCGGCCTGGCATCACAGTCTGTTCATGTCCACGGCAACCACATGGAATGGCTGTCCATGAATGGCGAGAACCGTACTGATGTCTGGTCCAAAGACTGCCTCTATCTTGACGGTAATCGTGGCACACTCGATATGATCTACCCCTTCGAAGTGCCACCCGACTCCTGGCCACCGGCTCCCACCGGAAAATATCCAATGCACCTGCATTCAGAAATGTCGCAGACCGCAGCCGGTGGTTACTACATGTTCGGCTCAATCACCGAAATCTTTTTTGAATAAGGGAGAAACAAATGAAACATTCAACAAACAGCAAAATCAAGCGACCCGTTCAGATGATGCACCGCGGCGGCGGTGGAGGCGGCGGCACGGGCGGTGGCGGCATGGGCGGTGCCTGCTTTATCTATGATGAAAACCAGCGGCCGAATACCACTCTGGTCACACCCGATGTGATCTATAACCGTGGCATCGACATGAGCATTCCACTGACCATGGATGACGGTCGCACCATCAATATGTGGGGCTTCACCGAAGGCGGTGGCGGCGGTATGGGCGGCATGGGCAACGGCACTTTCCCGTCCGCTGCCATGCGCGTTACCCAGGGGCAGATCGTTCACACTGTGCTCTCGGTCAATATGATGTGGGCGCACACCATTCATCACCACGGTATTGAGCCGGGATATGAAAGCGACGGTGTTGGTCACATTACTTTCGACATTCAGGGCAATACCTACACCTACCAGTGGCGGCCAATGCATGCTGGCACATATTTTTATCACTGCCATACCAACACTGTATTACACGCCGAGATGGGCATGTATGGCGCGCTGATCGTCGATCCGCCAGAAGGCATCGGCACACTGTATGAAAACGGCCCGCAATACGACCTGGAATGCTTCTGGGTGGTAGACGAGATCGACTCCGCCTGGCACACTCTGCCCTGGGATGCTGGCACCTGTGGTGCAGACGTTGGCCTGAATGACCTGAACCCGGATTATTTTGTTATCACCGGCGTTGACGGCAGTGGCAATTCGGCCTTTGGCGCAGCCGCCATTTCACCAACAGTACAGGTTGGCCAAAAACTGCTGGCACGTTATATCTGCGCCGGCTATCACCCGCAGCATATTCGCTTCGGTGGCCTGACCGGCACGGTTCACATGTCTGACGGACGAGCGCTGCCAAACCCTGTGCAGGCAACCGAACTGCGTGCGCATTCGGCCGAACGCTACGATGTTATCTTTGAACCCACCGAACCGGGTGAATATATTATCGAAACCGATATTATTCACTGGGTAACAGGTGAAGTGCTGGGTACAACCCGGGCAAAAATCACCGTCGTCTAGAGTGAACACATCGGGCTGTCCGCACCCTGCTGGCAGCCTGATGCCTGCCTTTGCCTCGCCCTTTCCCGGCCTTCCTGCATCCGTGTTAATTTTTCGGTATGTAACATAAGTCACATAAGTAAACGCTAATATATGTAATAATGCCGGTTTATAAAAACCACTCCATTAACCAACATAGAGATTAAAGAAATGAAAGTTTTTAGCGTAATCGGAATTTTTGCCGGCCTGGTCATCATGGGAAGCCTGACAGCAGCTCACTTTACCGGCCAGGTAGACCTGACAGAAATGAGCTGGTTATGGCTTACCTTCTTCGTTGGTGCCAACCTGTTCCAGATGGGTTTCACCGGTTTCTGCCCGGCCACTAAAGCACTTTATGCGATTGGTATCAAAGATCAGCAGTCTGGCTGCAAGTTGTAAGCAACAAAAAAGCCAGCCCCGAAGACCGGTCATTGACCGGTCTTTTTTTATGCCCCGACAATGTTCTACAATAGCAAAAGGACGAGGAAGTGAACCGTGGAATTTTTTGCAGAGATTAAAAACAAAGACATCAATAAAGATCGTTTGAAGGAAAAACTATCCATCGCACGACTGCCCGAATTGTGCCAATCAATCGACACGGTTATTCACGACAACATCGATCATGGTGAAATCTACTGCCTGTGGGGCGATTTTAAAATCAACCGCGAAGAGCTGAGTGACGGCGTTCGTTTCTCACTACCGCACTGTCCGAACGCACTGGCCTGGACCATCACCTGCGACGAAGGCAGCAACGAGATTATCATTCACTGCACCATCGCCAAAAAACAGCACGACGCTGATTTTGTCGAATCCATTGAGCAGTTTGTTGCCGACTGGCAAATCGACTAGTCAGATCAGCCCGGCAAATAAATCAAGCCAGCTTGTCATCCGCCACATGGTAGCTCGGGTCTTCCAGCCGGTTGACCTCAACCAGATCACCCGCCTTGTCCAGCAGTTGCCTGCACTCTTCCGACAGGTGGCGCAGGTGCAGTTTTTTACCGGCCTTGATGTATTGTTCAGCCAGCGAATCGATAGCCTCGATAGCTGAGTGGTCGGCCACCCGTGAGTTCTGAAATTCGATGACCACATCTGCCGGATCATCTTCCGGTGAAAACAGCTCGCGGAAATTTTTTACCGAACCAAAAAACAGCGGACCGTTCAGCTCGTAAACTTTCGAACCGTTTTCATCGATGTAAGTGTTCACATGAATGTGTTTGGCATTTTCCCAGGCAAACACCAGCGCCGAAACAATCACGCCAACGATAACCGCAATCGCAAGATCGGTAGCAACCGTCACACCGGAAACCAGCACCAGCACAAAGGCATCGTGCCGTGGAATCTTGTTGAAAATGCGAATACTCGACCATTCAAAGGTGCCGATCACCACGATAAACATCACGCCCACCAGCGCTGCCATCGGAATCTGCTCGATCAGGCTGGAAGCAAACAGAATAAACGCCAGCAGAAACAGCGCTGCCGAAACACCGGACAGACGTTTATGCCCGCCAGAATTCACATTGATCATGCTCTGGCCAATCATGGCACAACCACCCATACCACCAAACATGCCGGTCACCGTATTGGCGATGCCCTGACCAACACATTCACGATTACCGCGACCGCGGGTGTTGGTCACTTCATCGATCAGAGACAGCGTCAGCAAGGATTCGATCAGGCCAATTGCCGCCAGAATAACCGCGTAGGGAAAAATAATTTTCAATGTTTCCAGGTTGAACGCCACATCAGGAATATGGAACTGCGGCAAACCACCTTTGATGGAAGCCATATCGCCAACCGTTTTGGTATCGATATTTAAAAAGATGACCAGCAGGGAAACAGAAACAATGGCCACCAGTGACGATGGCACCTTGGTGGTGAACTTTGGCAGAAAATGAATAATCGCCATGGTCAGAATAATCAGGCCGGAAAAAATCATCAACGGCTGGCCGCTCATCCACTCGGTAACGCCATCAACATCAACCTGGAAGCTCTGTAGCTGCGCCAGAAAAATAACAATCGCCAGGCCATTAACAAATCCCAGCATCACCGGGTGCGGCACAATACGAATGAATTTACCCAGCTTCAGCACACCGGCAAGAATCTGCAACAGCCCGGTAAGCACCACAGCAGCAAACAGGTATTCCACGCCATGCTCGGCCACCAGCGAAACCATCACCACCGCCATGGCACCGGTGGCACCAGAAATCATGCCCGGGCGACCACCAAAAATCGAGGCCAGCAAACCCACCATAAACGCAGCATACAGTCCGACCAGCGGCTCAACACCGGCAACAAAAGCAAATGCCACCGCCTCTGGCACCAGCGCCAACGCCACCGTCAGGCCGGACAGAATTTCACTTTGCGCGCAGACGCGGTTATCACATCCCAGTCGGAACATAGTTTTTACTCATCAAATCGTTTGAAAATAGATATTAAGAAGGTACTGGATAGCGCTTTCTTAAAGCAGGCGCGAATTGTAGCAGATGACAGAACCACAGAATATAACCCTATCGGTCTATAAGTTATTGTTCAGACACTATAAAATCACACGTTATGGCATCACAAACACTACCGGACAAAAATCAGGCATTGCCCGGCCGCGAAGCGCGTATGGTCATCACCAACAAACACTTCGTCAACGGCAATGTTTTGCAACCACCATTCTACGACCACCTGCAATCCATCCTGTTTGGCATGGGTTGCTTCTGGGGCGCTGAACGAAAATTCTGGCAACTCGAAGGCGTGTACACCACGGCGGTCGGTTACGCTGCCGGCTTCACGACCAACCCGACCTATCACGAAGTATGCTCTGGCAACACCGGCCACAATGAAGTGGTGCTGGTGGTGTACGACCCGAAAAAAATCAGTATCGAACAACTGCTCAGGGTTTTCTGGGAATCACACAACCCGACGCAGGGCATGCAACAGGGCAATGATCGCGGCACACAATACCGCTCCGGCATCTATGTTTTTAACGAACAGCAACGTCAGGCAGCAGAAGCTTCACGCCAGTTTTACCAGCAGCTGCTGACAAAAAATAATTACGGCATTATCACCACAGAAATTCTCGACGCACCGGAATTTTATTATGCTGAAGATTATCACCAACAATATCTGGCAAAAAACCCGAACGGTTATTGCGGTCTGGGCGGGACTGGTGTAGATTTCGCCCAGTGCACCTCTGATTCACAGGTATGAGAATCCTCGTACTTTTTATTTTTCACATCCTCGTATAAAAACACCGGATCGTTTCCACTGAGGAATCACTCTGGCTGATATTTGTTATGTATAAAAAATTTTTGAACAAAAAAAATCTTTTCACTTTCTGCCTGTTGCCACTTTTAAGTAGCACGGCCTGCCTGAATACGGCCATGGCTTCCGGCATCGACAACTCACATCAAAGCCATGAAGAAGCCGGTTTTGAGCTGGGGCTGTCAGTTGGTTACGCCTATTTAAAAGAAGAAAAAGAAAACGGTACGGTTATACACGCCCACCTGATGAAACGCCTTTCCGGTGATGGCCTGCAAAGATATTTTTCTGTTGGTCTGGGAGCTGAAACCATACTGGCCGATGACAAACATTACGGTGCCATGGCAACACTGGCGGTACATCCGTGGGCGGGGCTTACACTTTCCGTGTCACCCGGTGTCGAATGGAAGCAACATGATGGTGAAACCGAGTCAGCCTATGCCACGCACATAGAAGCAAACTATGTTTTTGAAACACCGCATTTTCATATTGGCCCGGTGATAGGTTATTCAAAAACTCACGAGGACGAGCACTATAAAGTAGGCATTCACCTTGGCATTCCGCTGTAGCAGAAAACAGCCGTAGCTAAAAAAATTCCATTTCCTCATTCACTTCTTCAGCCTGAATGCTGTCTGGAAAATATTTAGCAAGAATCGTCTGCTGCTCCATTGATACAACGTGTTGCATCAACATGGCTGCCAGTGCTTCATCACTGATGGCATCATCATTGCGCACTTCCGCCCACACTGCCATGATCGCCAGCAGGCCTTCCAGCTTCTGCCGCGTCCGGTCTTCAAACTGCAGTGCCATGTATAACGGCGCAATCAGCTGGGAGAGTTCACCCTGTGAATCCAGGTGTTTCAGAATATCCTGCAACAAAGGTAAAACTTCTGAAGGCACTGTTCTGTCACTGCTGATAGTCAACAGTGCAGCCAGCTCCTGCTTATTGTCCAGTTGCGCAGCAATCGCCTGAACCGCATTCAGAACCTTAGCCGTCGACTGTTCGGTATCCTGTATCCGCGTTGCCAGCGAGGCTTTAGCAAAGTTCAACCAGTCCGCAGACAATTCTTTTGTTATATGTGACATCACCTTACCCTATCAACTGATCAATCAGATCCTGCGTGACTTCCTGGTCTTCCACCGGCATCTGTTCATGCATAACGTGCTCATGAAAAGCCTTGCGCTCATCAAAGGTATGCATCTGTTTTTGCATGGCAAGCCTGATCTGATCAGCGTTATCCACACCAGGATTTTGCGCATCAAAATTTATCATGGTATCAAACGAGTGGCGTAAACCGGCCAGATGCTGGCGCAAAAACTCAGAGAACTGCATGGCTCCCAGCACCACATTCACCTCTGCACGAATGGCAGAATCTTTCTCCGCCACCTGCGCCATATTTTTCTGCACAACCTTCATTTGCTCAACCGTATCGGTGCTTTCATCACTGACACATAAAGTACGAAAATCATCCACCAGACTCTGGCCATTTTTACCGAGAAACTGGGAAGATAAATCAATGGTTTTATCGGCTGCCGATTGCGTATCATTGACAATATCATCTGATAATTCACAGAGAAGTTGATAGAACAACTGATCCTTTGGATTTTTTACACTCATATCTTATTCTTTGTTTATTCCGTGATTCATATAATCGGTAAGCACAGATAATTCTTAAGGAAGCGCTGATTAAAAAATCAAGCCACAGCAGAAGTGGCCCGTCTTACCCACACTGTCAATAAAAAATAAACTGTTTTTTTCTGCCTGCGTCCAAGTTACTATATGTAAAGAATTCGCTGGCAATGGAACAATCTTTACCTGTCGAAGACAACGCCGTTGGTAAATAACAAACATAAAACGTTGCCAACCTGAAAACATATTGATTTTTCATCAATAGTGAACCTTTAGACCGCATCCGGCATCGAACGAGCAACATTAACAAACCTGGGGAGTATCCATGGGAATATTCAACCGACCGACACTGATGAAAGCTCACGCACTTATGGCGGCATTCATCCTGCCTGTCGCCATCATGTTTTTTATCACCGGTGCCTTTTATACCTGGGGCATCAAAGGCGAATACGATACGACTGTCTACGAGATAAAGCTCGACAAGCCAATGCAGAAAAAACTCTCGCAACTTGTCGCACTGGCGGAAACCGAATTAACAAAAAGAGATATTTCGCTGCCTACCGGACAGGCTAAAATTAAAAAAATCGGTGATGCTTTCAAACTGGAATGGACCGGTTCAAACCGGGATGTGATTATCGAACCGGGTTCACAACCACTGCTCGCAAAGCTACAGGTCAAGGATACCAGCTGGTATAGACAGCTGGTTCAGTTACACAAAGCCAAAGGCGGCACCCCGTTCAAAGTCTACGCTGCAGCACTGGCCACAGCCCTGCTGTTATTATTGCTTACCGGTTTCATTATGGCCTGGCAAACCCCAAAACTGCGACAGCTCACGCTGCTTTCAACCGGGATGGGTATTGCTCTTTTTGTGGTGATGATCGCTTCCAGCTAGCAAAAATAACTAAAACACCAAATAAAAAAACCGCTCATATGAGCGGTTTTTTTGGCCTTTTAAAGAAGCTGCAATAATTACAGAATAACGCAGGCCTCCTAATACTCACACAGCAACAATGATTTACCTGTCATCGACGGCGGCTGCTGTAAACCCATCAACTGCAATACAGTCGGTGCAACAGCACTCAGGTCGCAGCCCGGACGCAAATGCCAGTGTGCTTCATCAATAACCATGCAGGGCACAGGATACAAAGTATGCTGGGTATGCGGTTCCTGCGTGACCGGATCAACCATCTCGTCACAGTTACCGTGGTCGGCTGTCAGTATTACTGAAAAACCGGTTTCTGCAGCAGCATCAAGCACCCGGCCAACCTGTGTATCCAGCGCTTCAACAGCCTGGATAACCGCTTCACGTACCGCAGTATGACCCACCATATCACCGTTGGCGAAGTTGACCAGAATAAAACCATATTCGCCCGATTTCAGGGCTTCGATAATTTTATCGGCCACACCTTCGGCGCTCATCTCCGGTTTTAAATCATAGGTAGCGACATCCGGTGAATTAACCATGACATGGTCTTCGCCCGCAAACGGTTTCTTTTTACCACCGTTGAAGAAGTATGTAACGTGCGCGTATTTTTCCGTTTCGGCGCAATGCAGTTGCTTGTAACCGGCACGACTGACCACCGAGGCAACCGTTGCCTGCGGACGCTCAGGCGCATAACCGATGGGCAATAAAAACTCGGGATCGTATTCTGTCAGGCAGGTAACCAGTGCGCCTTCAAAATCACCGGTATCAAATTCATTAAAATGATCCTGGCTCAGGGCTGCGGTCAGCTGACGCGAGCGGTCGTTGCGGAAATTAAAAAAGATCACGTTGTCACCGGAACGAATTAACTCGGCATCTTCCAGCACGGTGGGTTTGATGAATTCATCGGTTTCATCATGCGCGTAGGCCGCTTCAATGGCATAACGTGCATTTTCCGCCTGACGACCTTCGCCTCTCACCATGGCTTTCCAGGCAAGTTCGGTACGATCCCAGCGGTTGTCCCGGTCCATGGAATAATAACGACCGCTGACGGTAGCAATGCTGCCGCCGGCCTCTTCCAGCAGGCCTTCGATCTCGGCAAGGAATACCAGTGCAGACATCTGTGCGGTATCACGGCCATCGGCGGTCATATGCACCACCGGGCTTACCTTGTATTCTGCACAAAGTTTAATCAGCGCTTTCAGATGGTTGATATGGCTGTGCACACCACCATTAGAAGTCAATCCGACAAGGTGTAACGGGCGCTCGTTTGACGCAGCATCTTCCACCGCAGCGACCAGCGCAGCGTTTTTGAAGAACTCACCGTTTTCAATTTCGTCATTGATGCGCACCAGATCCTGGCGAATAACCGAGCCACTGCCCAGTGTCATGTGCCCCACTTCCGAGTTACCCATCTGACCGTCGGGCAAACCGACCGAGCTGCCACAGGCTTCCAGCGTGGTATGAGAATTTTTTGAAAAATATTCGTCTAAACGCGGCGTGTCAGCTTCCTGCACGGCATTATTTATTCGACTTGGGTTGACACCAAAACCATCCAGGATAATCAGGATGGTGGGTCTTCGGGGGACGCTTCTATCGACCATAAGAGCTCTCTGCCCTTCTCTCTGCTTTGTAAGTGTTCGGATTCGGGGCGTGATTTTACACTATTGAGAGGATTTTCACGAATTTAAACGCGTGCCGGATGCGGCCAAACACACGTTATAGCTTTATTTTTTTTCAGGTTCACTATCCGGCTTATCGCTGGAACCGTCCTTATCCTGATTACGACTATTCTCCGCTTCTTCATCCTCGGCTTCATCAAACAGCTTTTCCATCTCTTCATCACTCAACGGCCGGCCTTCTTCATCGTGATCATCTTCCGGATAGCGACCGTCTGGCACGGCGGAGTTTTCCTCGATCAGAGTAAACTCGTCATTCTCCATAATAACTTCTTCGTCTGTTGCCGGCTCTTTCAAAAAGATGCGCGAAGCGAGCAGGCCCAGTTCAAACAACAACCAGATAGGCACCGCCAGCAACGATTGCGAAATCACATCCGGCGGTGTCAACAACATGCCGATAACAAACGCGCCGATAATAATGTAAGGCCGCTTCTGCGCCAGCTTGTCCGCCGAAGTCGCGCCCGCTGCAATAATCAGAAAAGTTGCCACCGGCACTTCAAAAGCAATACCAAAAGCCAGAAAGATGGCAATAATAAAATCCAGGTACTGACCGATGTCAGTCATCACCGCCACACCTTCCGGTGCGATGCCGATGAAAAAGCCAAACAGGATGGGGAAAATTACAAAGTAAGCAAAAGCGATACCGCAGTAAAACAGAATCACGCTGGAAATCAGTATCGGTGTCGCCATGCGTTTTTCGTGGCGGTACAAGCCCGGTGCGATAAACGCCCACATCTGGTGCAGCAGATAAGGCACTGTCAGTAACACGGACAGCAGCAGTACCAGTTTAAACGGCACTAAAAATGGCGAAGTCACACCGGTCGCAATCATCGATGTGCCTTCAGGCATCAGGTTAAGCAATGGCTGCGCAGCAATGGTGAAAATGTCTTCAGAGAACGCAAACAGCGCAATGAACATGATCAGGATCGCCAGCACCATGTGCAACAGGCGGTCGCGTAATTCGATCAGGTGATCCATCAGGCTTTGTTCCTGCTGATCGTGTTCCGACAGGTCTTCTTGCTTGGTTTGGTTTTCAGACATTACTTAAACTGGCAATTATTATTTTTCGTTATTTTCTGTCGACGGCTTTTTTTCACCGTCAGACGCAGCACCAGTTTCTGCGCTTTGCTCTGGCTTATCAGCAGGCACTTCATCACGAATGGTGTGTGCGGGGCTGTCCCTCAGAATATCGGCGGTAGGCAGGTCTTTTTTTATTTCGGCACCAACATTATCAACGCTGGATTTTATCTGCTGCTGCAATTCATTAATCTGCACTTCCTGGTTATGCAGCAGTCGTTTAAATTCACCGACATCAAGTTCCTGCTCAACTTCTGTACGCACGCCTTCAATATAACGCCGCGCCTTGCCGAAAAAAAAGCCCGCTTTTCGGGCGGCACTGGGCAGGCGCTCGGGACCGATAATCACCAGCGCCAATACCAAAATCAGCAGAATTTCCCAGAAACCAACGTCAAACATGAAACAATTGTTTTATTTAATCCACACTAAACCGGTAACCTGAAGCAACCGGCCATGGTGAGATAATAAATTAAACCTTTTCTTCTTTTTTCACTGACTCGGTGCTGACACTGTCAGCAGAATCCTGCGCCACTTTTTCCTGCTTGGTCGCATCGCTATCACTGTCTTTAACCGCTGACTTAAAACCTTTGATAGCCGAACCCAGGTCGCCGCCCACGTTTTTTAATTTTTTGGTGCCGAAGATCAAAATAACAACAGCCAGTAAAATTAATAATTGCCAAATGCTAATACCCATAATGTCTACTCTCTTATCTCTTAATTATCCGCCGCGCTTATTATTTGCGCGCAGCTTTTTCATCATGTCCGGAAACGCCAAAACGGCGCGCCAGCTCCTGTAATACATCATCCGGTGATAAATTCTGATCTGCCAGTAAAACCAAAGTGTGAAACCAGAGGTCGGCCACTTCATAAACCAGCTTGTTTTTATCGCCGCCACTGGCCACATCTTTTGCCGCCATCACGGTTTCGGTGGCTTCTTCGCCAACCTTTTTAAGTATGGCATCCAGTCCCTTGTCATACAGGCTGGCGACGTAGGACGAATCGGGAGCAGCACCCTTGCGCTGCTCCAGTATTTCTGTCAGTTGTGCCAGTATTTCGTTATTGCTCATCGCACTCATTATATAACTTTAATCGCAGTATAACTTTTTATCTTGAGCTAACAAAATCCGCTTTCACATCTGGCCGCGCAGAATGAGCCGTGCCCGCCCTGCAAAACAGGCTTTCCAGTGCCACGTTATTTCGAATAAATCTGTTTCGGATCTTTGATCACCGACTCAACTTCGACCCACCGATCACCCTGCAACTGGCGATAAAAGCAGCTCTCACGCCCGGTGTGACAGGCGATGCCGCCCTGCTGCTCGACCTTTAACAGGATAACATCTTCATCGCAGTCAAAACGAATATCGACCACTTTTTGCACATGACCCGATTCTTCACCCTTGTGCCAGAGTTTGTTGCGCGAGCGCGACCAGTACACGGCTTCCATTTTCTCAACGGTAAGTCGCAATGACTCGCGATTCATCCACGCCATCATCAGGATTTTTCCACTGCTCGCATCCTGGGCGATGGCCGGCACCAGGCCTTTGTCATCAAAATGAATTTCGTCTAACCAGTTCATAACTGCACCACTTACAGCCGCATCTCGATGCCACGATCTGCCATGTGCTGCTTGGCTTCGTGGATGCTGTATTCAGCAAAATGAAAAATGCTGGCCGCAAGCACCGCATCGGCCTTGCCTTTCAGCACGCCATCAGCGAGGTGATCAAGATCACCAACACCACCGGAAGCAATCACCGGCACCGACACCGCTTCGGAAATCGCGCGGGTCAGCGGCAAATCAAAACCAACCTTGGTACCATCTCTGTCCATGCTGGTAAGCAGGATTTCACCCGCACCATAACCAACCATTTTCTTCGCCCACTCGATAGCGTCCAGGCCGGTGGGTTTTCTGCCGCCGTGGGTAAAAATTTCCCAGCGCAAAGGCTCGCCTTCGCCGCTGACTTTTTTTGCATCGATGGCCACCACAATACACTGCGAACCCACCGAAGCTGATGCTTCACGCACGAACTCAGGATTAAACACAGCGGCGGTGTTGATCGCAACCTTGTCCGCGCCGGCATTCAGCATACGGCGCACATCATCCAATGTGCGGATACCGCCGCCAACGGTGAGCGGGATAAACACTTCATTGGCCACTTCTTCCACCACGTGTACGATGGTCTCGCGGTCATCCGAGCTGGCGGTGATGTCGAGAAAAGTAATTTCGTCTGCGCCTTCGGCATCATAACGCCGCGCCACTTCCACCGGGTCACCGGCATCGCGAATGTCGACAAACTGCACGCCCTTGACCACGCGGCCATTATCAACATCCAGGCAGGGAATAATGCGTTTTGCTAAAGCCATTAAACTGATCCCGCTATCAGTGCCAAAATCGCGGCGCTATTATTGCGCATCAAGCCAGGCCTGCGCTTGTTTTAGATCAATCGTGCCTTCATAAATTGCACGACCGGTGATTGCACCCATGATGCCTTCATCCGCCACCGCGCTCAGTGCTTTGACATCGTCCATCGAGGTCAGGCCGCCGGAAGCGATCACCGGAATATTGATGGCCTGCGCCATTTTCACCGTGGCTTCCACGTTCACGCCCTGCATCATGCCATCGCGTGAAATGTCGGTGTAAACAATGGCTTCCACGCCGTCGTCCTGAAAACGTTTGGCCATGTCGATAACATCGTGCTTGGACAGTTTTGACCAGCCATCGATGGCGACCTTGCCGTCTTTGGCATCCAGACCAACAATAATGTGGGTCGGAAATTCGGCACACACTTCAGAAATAAAGTGCGGCTCATTCACCGCCTGGGTGCCAACGATTAAATAATTAACCCCGGCATCAAGGTAGCCGGCGATGGTGTCTTCATCACGAATACCGCCGCCCAGCTGAATTTTTAAATCCGGATAAGCCAGAGCGATGTCGTGAATAATGTCAGCATTTTTTGGTTTGCCGGCAAACGCACCGTCCAGATCAACGATGTGCAAACGCCGCGCGCCTGCTTCTACCCATTGACCAGCCATCGCCACCGGGTCTTCGGAAAAAACCGTACTATCGTTCATGTCGCCCTGACGCAGGCGCACACAGTGTCCATCTTTTAAATCAATTGCGGGTATTAATAACATCAGTCCAGTCTCAGTAAAAATTAGTTCTGCCGTTTACGCGGGTTTATACATGACCCTGCCAGAGGCAAAAGTTTTTCAGTAATTGTAAACCATCATGCGCACTTTTTTCCGGGTGGAACTGCGCCGCAAAAACATTTTCGCGGGCGATGGCGGATACAAATTCGATGCCGTATTCAGTCGTGCCAGCAACCAGGCTGTCATCATCCGGTGCCACATAATAGCTGTGCACAAAATAGAAACGGCTGTCTTCAGCAATGTTCTGCCACAACGGGTGCGCCTGTTTATGCGCCACCCTATTCCAGCCCATGTGCGGAATTTTCAGCGATTGCATCTGCGTCTGCAAACTTTCATCCGCAAAGGCGCACACATCGCCGGCATACATATCCATGCACTTGATGCCGCCATTTTCTTCGCTGTGCGCCATCAAGACCTGCATGCCCATGCAAATGCCGAGAAACGGTTTTTCGTGTGCTGCCTGCAGCACCACCCCGGTCAGGGCGCGGTCATTGAGATGTTTCATGCAATCACGCGCTGCGCCCTGGCCGGGAAACACGATGCGTTCGGCGCGGGCAATCTCATCGGCATCCGAGGTGACGATGACCTGCTGATTATCAGCGGCGACGTGCTCCAGCGCTTTTGACACCGAACGCAGATTGCCCATGCCGTAGTCTACGACAGCTATCACTGAACTCATGAAACAGGCTCAGTTAAATGAAAAATGCGCTGAATTCGTTCCTGACGAATTTCAGCATACCGTCCATCCATGGACATAAAAAATGAAAAATGAAAAATCATAACAACTAAACTGAATAACTAGAGACTTCCCTTGGTGCTAGGCATTACGCCCTGCATACGCGGATCGGCGGCCAGCGCCATGCGTACTGCACGACCAAAAGCTTTAAAAATCGTTTCGGCAATGTGATGCGCGTTGTCGCCGCTGAGATTATCGATGTGCAGTGTGACATTGGCGTGGTTGATAAAACCCTGAAAAAACTCGTGAAACAGGTCGACATCAAAAGTACCAATGCTGGCGCGCGAAAAATTCACGTTGTATTCCATGCCGGGACGGCCGGAAAAATCAATCACCACGCGGGACAGCGCCTCGTCCAGCGGTACGTAAGCGTGCCCGTAACGCACGATGCCTTTTTTGTCACCAACAGCCTGCGCCACTGCCTGACCCAGCGTAATACCGATGTCTTCCACCGTGTGGTGCGCGTCGATGTGCAGATCACCCGTGGCCTTGATCTCAAGATCAATCAAACCGTGACGCGCTACCTGATCAAGCATGTGCTCCAGAAAAGGCACGCCGGTATCAAGGTTGCATTCGCCCGTACCGTCCAGGTTTATTTTGACCTGAATCTGAGTTTCCAGTGTATTGCGTTCAACACTTGCCTGACGCTGCGTCATTTCATCTCCGCTATTTTAAAAGTTAGCATTATAAATCAAGTTTTCAGGGTAAACGTCACCGGTCCGTCGTTGACCAGCTCGACCGCCATATCAGCACCAAACTGGCCGGTTTGCAACCAGTTATCCGGCAGATCATGGCACAGTGACTCACCTTTTACCCGCATTATATCAATAAGCAGAGCAAACATCGCTAATCCTTTTTCAGGATCTGCCGCATTGGAAAAGCTGGGGCGCAATCCTTTTTGCGTGTCGGCCGCCAGAGTAAACTGTGGCACCATCAGGACAGCACCTTTAATATCCAGCACACTCAGGTTCATTTTGTCATCCGCATCGGCAAATACGCGGTATTTTAATATTTTTTCAGCCAGTCGTTCGACACTGCCCGGTTCATCCTTTTTTTCAACACCAAGCAGCACCAGCAAACCCTGGTTGATGCTGGCAATAACCTGTTTATCAACCGTGACAGAGGCCGAGGTGGTGCGTTGCAACAAAGCAATCATACAATACTCACCGGCAAGCGAAAGCTTCTTATAACAAACATAATCGCTTGTAGGATTTTTCCTACAACAGCTTCCCTTTTCTGCTGATGGCGAAAATCTGACAGTGCGATCATAATACTCATCAAGGACACAGGGAACGGGCCACTTAAGGACATAAGGAGATAGGTAGCTTACGGAATTTTGACACGGACAGGGACTAGGGAAGCCAAATATGGAAGCTCAGTTTACACGGATTGAAATATTTTTCTACGGATAAGGAATTTACGGAACAGCTATAGCGCGAGGCTCAACACCAAGCAAGGACCTGGAACCCCAACTTTAATAGTTGGGGTTTTTTTATGCTCGCGAATAAACGGCCAGATATTGGCTCCTCGGCAATTACTCCGGCATTGCTCCAATAAGTTACAGCCATGTAACGATACAATATCAGCCCGTCCACCACCCCTGAACATCAATCTCCCCGCTCACCGCTCTCAGCCGGTGGCTGAATGCCCAGCCACTGACAGGCCGCATCCTCTTCGCTAAAAATCTCCACCCGGATACTGGCCGCTGAAGACAACAGCTTATGCAGCCTGGCCAGTGCCAGCGGGAAGGGTTTTGCCGCCAGAATAGCCATCGAAAAGCTGCCGCGCTCTTTCGCATGGTGTATGTTGATTTGCGCTACACGATGAATATCGTCTTCGGTAATAGCATCGACATCCGCCAGCAGAGCATCGAATATCTGGCTGAAACCCGGCCTGATCCCTGTGCCAAAATTTTCAACCATCCAGTACTGACTGGCGACCAGCTCTTTTGCCGTGATCTTGCCCGTGCAGCGCGTTACGACAAACAAACCATCATGGTAAATCTTTCGCTCGATCATAGCATCCATACACCTCTGGTTAATATACGATCAATCCTGCTTCAGCAGTGCGGCGAAATCAAACAGCTTATCGTCTGCCAGGTGCGATGGTACAACATTCTGCAAGCTGCGCATGATGATCTCGGAACGCCCCGGCGTTTCCTGCTCCCATTGCTGAAGCATTTTCTTGACCACTTTACGCTGCATATTTTCCTGTGAGCCACACAGGTTGCAGGGAATAATCGGGTAATCCTTCATCGCTGCATAAGCAATAATGTCATTTTCCCGACACAGGGCCAGAGGGCGAATCACCACATGTTTTTTGTTATCGCTCAATAATTTGGGCGGCATGGTTTTCAGCTGGCCGTTAAAAAACATATTGAGAAAAAACGTTTCGATGATGTCATCCTGATGATGCCCCAGGGCAATTTTGCTGGCACCGATTTTTTCAGAGAACGAATACAGAATGCCACGACGCAAACGCGAACACAAACCACAGGTGGTCTTGCCTTCCGGAATCTTGTCCTTGACGATGCTGTAGGTATCCTGCTCGATGATGTGGTATTCGATGCCCAGCTTTTCAAGATATTGTGGCAGCACGTGTTCGGGAAACCCCGGCTGCTTCTGGTCAAGATTTACCGCCACCAGTTCAAACGACACCGGCGCTTTTTTCTGCAACATCAGCAGCAGTTCCAGCATAGTAAAACTGTCTTTGCCGCCAGACAGACAAACCATGATGCGGTCACCATCCTCAATCATGTTATAACGCAAGACCGCATCGCCGAGGTTGTGTTTCAGGCGTTTAAGCAAGCGCTTTGACTGCTGCTCGTTCAACACCGGCTTCATCGGCTCGATGGTAATGGCTTTTTCAATCATAAACCGATGCCTCGCCCGGCGGCCGGGTCTGAAAATAACGCAGCGTCCATAAATACTGTACCGGGCATTGTGCAATCGCCTGCTCAATTGCCTGATTCATTCGCAGGCTATCGGCTTCATCATCACCGCTGGGCAGCCCCTCAATCTTCGGCAAGAGTTTTACCTGATAACGTTTTTTGTCTGCGTCATAACAGCTAACGCAGGGCAGCACCACTGCTTTGCAGGATTGCGCCAGTCGTCCCAGCACAGGCAGTGTCGCTTTGGCCACGCCATAAAACGGCACAAAAATAGAATTTTTTTCACCAAGGTCTTCATCAGCCAGATAAATCATGATCTTGCCTTTGCGCACTTCACGAATCAGCGGCCGGAAGCCATCCTCACGGGTAAACAGTTTACCGTCATGCGCCCGGCCAAAACGCAGCCTGGCATTGGCAATTATCCAGTCAATCACCGGATTTCTCACCTGTTTATACGGCGCAACGGCTTCGTAATCCATCGAGATCGTTGCCCCGGCAAAATCCAGCCCGACACTGTGTACCAGCAGCACGATAATATTTTTTCCCTGCCCGCGATATTCATCAACCTGTTCAAACCCTGTCTTCACTACTTTTTTTCTCAGCAAAAAAACCGGCCGCCACCACAGAATAAAATAATGCAACACACTGCGTATCTGCGCCTGAAAATGCGCGACCGCCATGTGCTCAATCTCAGTCGCCGACTTTTCCGGAAAACATAAAGAAAGGTTTGTTTTAACAATATTAAAACGTTTTTGATTTTTGCTTGCCGCGTATCGACCCAGGCGACGACCCAGGGCATCAATCAGTGACAGCGGCAACAATAATGTGATGATAAAAAACAGGCCCAGCCCGGCCCACGTCGGCCAGTGCCGTGGCTGCAGCAGCGATAAACGAAACCGGTATCTGTCTTTATTCGAGTCTTTATTGCTCATCGTTATGAAATACCGTCACACCTATTTGCGCCAGAAGGCAGGCATAAACAAAACCAGCAAGGTGAATATTTCGAGCCGCCCGAGCAACATGGAAAAACATAATAACAACTTATTGAAATCAGAAAGGCTGGCATAGTTCGCGCTCACCTCACCCAGACCCGGACCAAGATTGTTCATCGTCGCCGCCACCGCAGAAAAAGCTGTCACCTGATCCAGCCCGGTAAACATCAGAATCAGCATCATCAAGGTAAACAGCGCAACATAAGCCGCGAAGAACCCCCATACCGCATCAATCACCGAATCTTTCACCGGTTGCTTGCCGATTTTTACCGTTACTTTTGCGCTGGGATGAATCAGCCGCATAACTTCACGCTGCCCCTGCTTGATCAACAACAGGATGCGTATCACTTTAATACCGCCACCGGTTGAACCGGCACAACCACCGATAAAACTGGAAAAAATCAGCAGCACCGGAATAAAGACCGGCCAGGTTGAATAATCGGTTGTCACAAAACCGGAGGTTGTCGTAATCGAAACCGTCTGAAAAATCGCTTCCCGGAAAGCCAGCGGAAAATCATGCAGTATTGATTGCGTATACAGCACATAAGTCGACAACAGGAACACCACTATCAGCATCGCCGCATAAAAACGAAACTCCGAATCACGCAGATACGGCCACAGGCTTTTGGTGCGCACCACGGTGAAATGCAGGGCAAAGTTTATGCCGCCAAGCAGCATGAAAACGATAGCAACCCATTCAATCAGCCAGTTATCAAAGTAGTTTACGCTGCCGTCATGTGTAGAAAAACCGCCATTGGAAACCGTCGAAAAGCTGTGCGCGACCGCATCAAAAAAAGTCATTCCTGCCAGCCAGTAAGCCAGCGCACAGGTAACCGTTAAACCCAGATAGATATACCACAATGCTTTCGCTGTCTCAGCGATACGCGGTGTCAGCTTGTTATCCTTGATCGGCCCCGGTGTTTCTGTTTTATACAGCTGCATACCACCGACACCCAGCATCGGCATCACCGCAACTGCCAGCACGATAATGCCCATGCCGCCCAGCCATTGCAGTTCCTGACGATAAAAAAGAATACTGTGCGGCAGGTTATCCAGCCCAACAAGCACGGTCGCCCCTGTTGTAGTCAGCCCTGAGATTGATTCAAAAAGCGCATCGACCAGGCTGATATCCATTTCTTCATAGGTATAAAAAGGCAGCGCCCCGGCAACACCCAGCACCAGCCAGAACAAAACCGCGACAACAAAACCGTCACGCAGGCGCAGATCACTTTTCTTGTTCCTGACCGGAAAATACAGCAGGAAACCGACACCTAATAAAAAAAGGTAGCTATAAAAAAAATTATGCGCCGCGCCTTCCTGGTAAATCAGATCGATAACCACAGGCGGCAATAGCGTTACGCTGAACAGCATAACGAACTGACCTATGAGCTTCAGTATTACAGCGGCTTGCATGGCAAATCCTGATGACGTTTTTTACACGAGTGAACGCCCATAATTAAAAGAACGTCACGCCAACCTGGAACAGTTTTTCAACTGCGTGAAATTTCTTTTTATCCAGCAGGAATAAAATAAGGTGATCTTCGTTTTTAATAACCACATCATGGTGCGCCATGATCACCTCTTCACCGCGAATAATCGCACCGATGGTGGTACCCGTTGGCAGCTTGATCTGCTCGACCCGCCTGCCGACAACTTTTGAATTTGCACTGTCGCCATGCGCAATCGCTTCAATAGCTTCCGCCGCGCCCCGGCGCAGGGAATGCACGGCGACCACATCACCACGGCGCACGTGCGCAAGCAGGCCACTAATCGTAATCTGTTGCGGCGAAATCGCGGCATCGATGCTGCCCTGCTCCTCCATTAAATCAACATAGGCATGGCGATTGATCAGCGACATGACCTTGCGCGCGCCCAACCCCTTGGTCAGCATCGACGATAGAATATTTGCTTCATCATCATTGGTTAAGGCACAGAACACGTCCATCTGGTCGACATTTTCTTCCAGCAACAAATCTTCATCAGCCGCATCACCGTGCAGAACAATGGCCTTGTTCAAATCACGGGACAGAGCTTCTGCTCGCTGCGCACTGCGCTCCAGTATTTTTACGTGATACTTTCCTTCCAGCGCCTGCGCCAGTCGCTTACCAATATTGCCACCACCGGCCAGCATGATGTGTTTTATAGGTTTATCCAGCTTTCGCAGTTCGGACATAACCGCACGTATATCCTGGGTCGCGGCGATAAAAAAAACCTCGTCGTCAGCCTCGATCACCTGATGCCCGTCGGGCACAATACCTTTACCGCGACGAAAAATCGCCGCCACGCGCGAATCGATACCCGGCATGTGTTTCTTTAAATCAGAAATTTCATGACCGACCAGAGGGCCACCATAATAGGCTTTAACACCAACCAGACGCGCACGGCCACCGGCAAAATCCAGCACCTGCAGTGCGCCGGGGTATTCGATCAGGCGTTGAATATGTTCTGCGATCAGCTGCTCAGGGCTGATCAATACATCAATCGGCAGAACACTGTTATTGAATAACTCTTTATATTTAAGATATTCCTGAGAACGCACCCGGGCAATTTTTGTCGGCGTGTGGAATAAACTATGCGCCACCTGACAGGCGACGATATTGGTTTCATCACTGTTCGTGACCGCAACCAGCATATCCGCGTCACGAATACCGGCACGCTTTAATACATCGGGATGCGAGGCATGACCAACAACCGTCTGAATATCCAGTCGATCACTGAGTTCTTCCAGCAGAGTAACATTCATATCGACCAGCGTAATGTCATTCGCTTCTGACGACAGACTCTCCGCTGCACTTGATCCTACCTGTCCCGCACCCAAAATTATAATATTCATTATTCAGCCAAGTAACCCGGTAATCTGTGTACGGTAATGCCCGTTTTTATAGACGGATTTTTATAAGCGGGAGTTTACGCTCAAACTTCCTGTTTTTCACACCCGTTTACCCCGCTTTTCAACGGATGAGAGCCCGCCCGTCTGATTTCAGGCGCTCTTCTTCAAAAGGCAATAATAAAAACCATCGGCATCCTGCTCACCGGGAAACAGCTGACGACCATGTTCACATGCTTCGCCCCAGTCCGTATTGATTTTTATTTCTGTCACATCAGCCGTGCGCGATAAAAAAGCCTGCATCTGGTTTTGATTTTCATCCCTGAACACCGAGCAGGTGACATATAACAGCTCGCCCCCGGCAGCCAGCGCCTGCCAGGCAGCAGACAGGATTTCCGACTGCAGCTTCACCAGTGGTGCGATATCCGACTCACGGCGCAATGTTTTAATGTCCGGATGGCGACGAATAACACCGCTGGCCGAGCAGGGCGCGTCAATTAAAATGCGGTCAAATTTTTCACCGGAAAACCAGCGTTCACTATCACGCACATCAGCAACAACCAGTTCAGCCCTTGCTTCCAGCTTGAGGCGTTGCAGGTTTTCACTGACACGAGGCATTCGATGCTCTTCAAGTTCAACCGCAAGCAGCTGCTCAATGTCCGGATAACGCTCAAGCAGATGACAGGTTTTTCCACCGGGCGCGGCGCACAGGTCGAGCACCCTGCTTCCTGCTGGCACATCCAGCAGTTCGGCAACCAGTTGCGCACCGGCATCCTGCACCGAGACTGCACCTTCGGCAAAACCGGGCAGGGTACGCACATCAACACCGTGCGCCAGCTTTAACGCGGCATCAGCAAAAGCGGCGACTTCAGATTCAAGGCCGTCTTCTTCAAGCCGCTGCTGATATTGCGAAGTACTGCTTTGTAGATGATTAACCCGCAACCAGAATGCCGGGTGCTGGTTATTCGCGTCCAGAATCTGCTGCCAGTTTTGCGGCCAGTCGGCCTTGATTTTTTCCAGCAACCAGGGCGGATGTGAATAGCGCACCACACCATCTTTTATCGAGGCGCTGAGTTTTTCCTGTTCGCGAGTGAAATTTCGCAACACACCGTTGACCAGGCCGGCCGCCCATTTTTTGCCAACCATGTTTTTACCGGGCTGCCTCACCAGTTCGACCGACTCATTAATCACCGCATAATCCGGCGTGCGGCACTGCTGTAATTCATACAGCGCCATCAGCAAAACCAGTTGCACATCAAGGTCTTTTTGTTTCAGCGGTTTTTTTAACAATTGCAAAACAAAAAATTCCAGCTGCCAGCGCCAGCGCAAAACGCCGTTGACAATCTCGTTCGCCAGACCGCGGTCTCTTGCATCTTCCAGTAAATCCGTGGTGTGCGGTTGCACAGCAGACAGGGACTGGCCGTTAAAAACCTGTTTCAGCGCTTTTAAACTTGCACTGCGCGCCGCGCTGACTTTTGCTTTTGAAGGCCGGCTTTTTTTCTTTTTGGGGGGAATATTTTTTTCCACAGCCTTATTTTAATACCTGACCAAGCAATGAGCTGGCATTGAGAAAATCGGCCACCGGCATCCGGCGTTTGCCTTCCGCCTGCAACTCGGTGATGCGCAGCAGGCCTTCACCGGTGACCACGTCGATGCCCTGCGAAGATTCTGCAACAACTTCTCCGGGCAATTTCTGCGAATCAACGAGCGCATCCGCCAGCACTTCGGCCTGCCACAGGCGCAGCTTGGCATCTTTATTTTTTCTCTGATAAGTGCAGTAAGCCACCGGCCAGGAATTATAAGCCCTGACCGCACGCTCGATTTGCTGCGCCGCCTGTGACCAGTCGATTTTTGCTTCATTCTTACTCAGCTTGGAGGCATAGCAGGCATCGGCATCATTCTGCCTTGTACGACTCAGCACCTGCCCTTCGATCTGCCCGGCAATTGCCGGCAGCGTATTCATCAATGTTTGCGCACCCAGCACCATCAACTTATCGTGCAGGCTGGCTCCGGTATCCTCATCGCTAATTTCAGTTTCAGCCACTGCCAGCATGTCGCCGGTGTCCAGCCCCTCATCCATCTGCATGATGGTGATACCGGTTTTTTTATCGCCCGCCAGAATTGCACGCTGAATCGGCGCAGCACCACGCCAGCGCGGTAACAATGAAGCATGAATATTGATGCAACCCAGTCGCGGAGCCTGCAACACCTGCGGCGGCAGCAACAGGCCGTAAGCCGTGACCACCATCAGGTCGGCATTTAATGCCCGTAGCTGTTGCTGCGCCGCTTCGTCTTTTAAAGATTCCGGCTGATACACCGGAATGTCATGTAACTGCGCTTCGGCCTTCACCGGTGAAATCGCCAGACCACGCCCTCTGCCGGCGGGACGATCCGGCTGCGTATAGACTGCGATCACCTCGTGCCCAGACTCGACCAGCGCACGCAATGCCGCCACAGAAAAATCCGGCGTACCGGCATAAATAATGCGTAGAGGATGGCTCACAGGAAAAAAACTATTTTAGCCATACAAACACACACCGCCTCGAACAACAATTACAACTTCTTAAACTTAACTATCTTTTGATAAACACATATATTCTATGAAGAATACGATATAGATCTAACATAGCGCTCCATAAACGAAAAGTCCGGTCTACCATTTTTTGCGGGCAACTTAATTCTGCTCTTCTCCATTATTTCCTTACCCCATTTCCTACCATAATTAAACCTGTACTTTTCCTGTCTAATTACCGTCACTATAAATAAACCAATATAAACATTTAAATCAAATTTTGGATTTAACACATTAACGCTATCCAGAGCCCAATATGGAAACGGCTGGTAAAATGCTTCAGCTACCGAGCCATCATAATTCACTGTCAAGGTGTTAGCTGAAAATATAGGCTCTTTATCTATTTTTGCTGTATTAGCATTATTATATTCGGACGACCCCATAAAGTAAGTACTACCTTTTTCCATTTCTAATTTCGTAATTCTCTTCCCTTTTAACACCGTGAACAAATCATTAATTGTGAAATATTCAAATTTTGAAAACTCCAAGACCGGCTCATTTTCTAATTTACTCTTTACAAATTCATCAAATAAATCAAAGCGACCTTCTTTTATTAAAAACGACAAATAATTTCTTGTGGACCTAATAAACTCGTTCTCATCAAGCTTGGTTATATCAGTCTCTATATACGCTTCAGAAACCCACTCATCTGAAGCTGAAACCACCTTGTTAACACTAAAGCCTGGCTCCACCGTTTTATTAATATAATTTTTCACCCACTTTGCTTTCACATCATCCCAGGCACCATAAAGATCAACACGACCTTTATTTTTCACTTTAACAAAACCATCATTTTTATAATAACCAAAAAATGTTTCTTTATTTTTCGGGTGTGGTTTATGAGCAGTAAACACCATTATTGCTGAAACAACACCAACCTTTGAGTTAAAAAACAACTCATCAGGCATTGACAAAACCGCCTCCAATGTATGCTTCTCTAACAAGTTGGCTTTTAACTCCATCACCTTTCCACTTTTAGCTAAAGCACTACTAATTGGAACAATAGCGACACATGTACCTCCATCAACCAAACATTCAAGGTTATTTGCAATAAACTCCAACTCATCTGTATCTGTTTTTTTATTTGATTTATAAGGCGGGTTTAAAAAACCAACTGTAGGATTATTTTTTTTGACTTTCTCAATAACATCATCATCAAAACAACTTCTATTTATGATGTTTGTTTTCCCATCCTGATGAATATACATATTGGATACAGCTAAAGCAAAAATATGAGATTGGTACTCCGCACCTATAAGCTGCTTAGACTTGATCTTTTTTATCTTATCCTGATCGCCTTTAGCATCAGCAATCATTCTTTTCATAGCACTAATTAAAAAACCACCAGTACCAGTACAATTATCGTAAGCAACAGAGTTTTTATTTACCTGCGCCAAATCAGCAAAAAGCTCTGTTATATGAGGCGGAGTTAAAACAATCCCAAGCCCCTTATCACTATTTGCGTACCTTAAGAATTCAATATAAAGCTGGCCTAAAACATCAAAATACTTATGCGTCTTAATAAAATCATTAATATTTTCATCAATCTCATCAATTATTTCTTTTAAAACCCCTCTTCTTTTTGACAGAGAAGTATCTGTTTTAATAAACCCAAATTGTATATTCAGGTTCTTCAGCCTTTCTCCAGAAATATTAGAACTTTCCAACTCATCAGAAACAGTTTGAACAAGTGAACTTGCAAGATTCTCTGGACGCTCATGTGAAGCATAAGATTTTTTAAAAGCAGAGTTTTCCAAGGCAATTAAAATCGAGCTTATTAGTAAGCTTCTTTGACTCTCAAGGATTTTGTAAGAATGCAACTTTTCATTTAGATATTTGGTGAAATCTAAAAGAGCATTATAATCCTGCCTAAATTTTTCAGGATTTTTTAAATACCCATTCAAATAATCTTCAGCGCTTAAAAGCTTACCTCCAAAAACAGGAATGGACTCTCTTTTTTCTTTCAAATGCAAAAAGTGCGATACTTTTAACGCTCGTTTTGTTTCGCCACTTATAGCAATAGCTAAAACATCAAACCCCTTTGACAAATAAGCAGCATAAAGCAAAACACCATCTACTGCGTATTCAGAATATTTCTTCCTGTCTTTGCTTTCATGCTTGGCAGGATTCGCCTTACACTCAATAACTATTAATAAATCAGGGTTAGTTTTGTATGTAATAATAAATTCAGGAAAACCTTTACCATCCCCTTTCTTAGATGCATTTTTTAACAACTTATCAATTTTTGGATTATCAGAGCTTTGCTCTTCAATATTCAAAACATCTAAATACTTATCAAAGTGCTTTCGTGTAATTACTTCAGTTTTTCTCTCGTTTGCCATTTCAATATCTTTCAGATAACTTCCACTGTCTGCACATTAACTTATATATTAAAGCGTTGCTCGACGAAGTTCTTCACGCTGTGCTTTTTGCAGACGCTTTTTAATACGCTGCAACTTAAGCGGCGACAGGTAGTCAACAAACAACTTGCCTTTCAGGTGGTCAATTTCATGCTGAATACAAACCGCCAGCATTTCATCTGCCTGCAAGGTGTATTCGTCACCATTCTGATCCAGTGCTTTCACGGTGATTTTTTCGCTGCGTTGCACGGTCTCGTAAATATCCGGCACTGACAGGCAGCCTTCATCGCAGGTTTCTGTACCCTCTTCAGTAATGATCTCAGGGTTAATCAAGCACAGCGGCTGATTTTTGTCTTCAGAGGTGTCGATTACGATCACCTGCTGGTGCACATTAACCTGTGTTGCCGCCAGGCCGATACCGGGCGCTGCGTACATGGTTTCAAACATGTCCTCGACCAGTTTCCTGATGGAATCGTCAACTTTTTCTACCGGTTTGGCCACGGTGCGCAGCCGTTTATCCGGGTAACGTAATATATCTAGTATCGCCATAATGTTTTGTTGTTTGCTCAAAAAAGTCTGAGAAATGCAGCCGGATAAACGTGATCAAAAACCCCGGCAATCAGCCCCTCTTTTATTATTTCTGCTACACTCAGTGAAAAACTTACCTTAGTAATCGAAGTTCGTCTACTAAACTGTTGAGAATAGTAGGAAAAACGGCCCCAAAATAAAAACCCAGGGCGACAGGCCCAGGGCACAGTTCCAGGGCAAGGAAAAGAACCTGAACCGATGAGCAAAATAAAAATAAAAATGAATATTTCGAACACTCTCAGACCACGTCCAGGGTCGCGCAATATTGTAACCTTTTTCCTGCTTTCAGGGCTACTAACCATTAGTACAGGCTTGATCACCGGCTGCAGCTCACCACAGCCCCGTCCCGTTGTTGAAGCAGACAAGCCGGTCACCACCCCGGCAAAAGAGATCAAAGCCCCGGTTAAAAAAATCCGCGTTAAAGAAAAATACCCCCGTCAGTATACGGTTAAAAAAGGCGATACTTTATGGGGCATTTCCAGCCTGTTTTTGCAGGACCCCTGGTACTGGCCTGAAATCTGGCAAAAAAACCAGCAGGTTAAAAACCCCCATTTGATCTTCCCCGGCGATGTATTAACCCTTGTTTATGTCAACGGTGAACCACAGATAATGCTGAATGAGGCACAACACAAAGCCGTTCAGCAGAACGGCGCTCTGCCGGTTAAAAAACTCAGCCCGGGCATTCGCAGCTCGGCACTCGCCGCCAGCATCCCCAGTATTCCAGGTGATGCCATCCGGCAGTTTCTGACCAAACCCCGCGTGGTCACCAAAGAACAACTGGAGAATGCTCCGTATATTGTCGGCAGTGAAGACAATCATCTGATTTTAGGCGAAGGCGACCGCGTTTATGTACGCGGCGAAATCGACAAAGAACGCGTCCGTTTTTCAGTCTTCAGAACAGGCAAGGCATTACGCGACCCGGCGACCGATGAAATACTCGGTTACGAAGCAATCTATACCGGTGAAGTTCGCATCACCACTTACAACGACCCCGCCTCCGGCGACCTTACTCACACTGAACGCGAAGTTTTGATCGGCGACCGTTTATTGCCAGAAGACCGAAGCAAGCTGGAAAACCTGTATTTTCCTCGTATACCTGACCACCAGGTCAGCGCGCAGATACTGGAATTAAATGAAGCACTGGCCGGTGTCGCACAGTTTCAGGTCGTCGTCATCAACAAGGGCGAACGCGATGGCATCGAAGTCGGCCACCTGCTTGCCACCTTCACCAACGGCGACACGGTGCGTGATCGCAACAACAAGCACAACAACAAACCCGTCAAACTGCCAAATGAGCGCAGCGGTCTGGTCATGGTTTTCAAAACATTCGACCGCGTCAGTTATGCCATCACACTGGAGTCACGACGTGTTATTCGCAATTACGACTACCTGCACACTCCCAAATTCTAAGCCACTAAAACAGGCTGCATCGCAAAACAGCTTGCTTATGGTGTAATATTCACGGATGACAAATCACAAACCTGCAAGGAATGCGGGATCGGAAAACTCACTTGACCACTGCCTGACCCTGCGACACATCACAGGCGTTGGCACCGGTACATTTCACACCCTGCTCGATGTCTTTGGCTCTGCCGAAGCCGCGCTGAACGCCAGCGCATCACAGCTTTCCGGGCTGCCAATAAGAGCCGAAACACTCAGTGCGCTGCGCAATGATGAAAAACCCGACATTACAGCCGACCTCAACTGGTGCTCGGAAAAGAATCATCACATTATCACCCTGTTCGACGAGCGCTATCCGGAGCAGTTAAAAGACCTGTCCGATGCGCCACCGCTACTATATGTAAGAGGTGACCCGGATTATCTGCAACAACCGCAACTGGCCATGGTCGGCAGCCGCAATCCGACTGCCGCCGGGCGCAGCACCGCAAAAGAATTTGCCAGGCACTTATCCAAAGTCGGCATTACCATTACCAGCGGGCTGGCCAGCGGCATCGACGGTGCCAGCCATGAAGGCGCACTGCACGGTCTGGCCGGCACCATCGCGGTAGTGGCACACGGCCTCGATATCGTCTACCCTGCACAACATCAAAAACTGGCACAGGCAATCAGCGAGAACGGTGCTGTGGTCTCGGAAATGCCCATCGGCACGCAGCCATTGCGCGGTTTGTTCCCCCGGCGCAACCGCCTGATCAGCGCCTTTTCACTGGGCACCCTGGTGGTCGAGGCTGCACAGAAAAGCGGCTCATTAATTACCGCCCGCTTCGCACTGGAACAAAACCGCGAGGTTTTTGCCATTCCCGGCTCCATCCACAACCCGATGGCGCGCGGCTGTCACCAGCTGATTCGCCAGGGTGCAAAACTGGTCGAATCCGCTGATGACATTCTGGAAGAGCTGCGACTACCGGCAGCGAAAAACACCTTATATCCCATAAAAACTGACTCAAATATCCATGAAAATCCGGAAGATTCGCACAAGACACTTGACCCGGATCACCAAAAACTGCTCAAATGCCTCGCTTATGAACCAGCCAGCATCGATGAACTGGTCGCAGCCAGCGGTTTCAAAGCCGCTGAAATCGCCTCCATGTTGCTGATTCTGGAGTTGGAAGACATCATCGTATGCCAGGACGGCCGCTACACATGCATAACTTAACAACACTTTGAAAACTGTATTACTTATTGATTTAAAAGTAATTTACGGAAAATTTCCAAAAGTCCATTAATAATATACAAAGGATTCCTGAATGATAATCAAACAGTCCGTGGTCGATGTTTTAATGTTTTTATTCGAACGTTACCTGGATGATGACGAGCTAAACGAAACCAGTCGCGTCACCGATAAACGCGACAGCATTCAGATTCGCCTGGAAGAAATGGGTTTCCATAACCAGGAAATCAACCAGGCATTCGACTGGCTGGAAGACCTGGCCGACTTACAGGAAAGACAGCAGTTTCTGCCGGTAAAAGAAACCAGCAGCCGCATTTACAGCGAACAGGAAAAAAAGCTGCTCAACATTGAAAGCATCGGATTTCTGCATTTCCTCGAACAAAGCAACATATTGACACCGGTTACACGCGAATTAATCCTCGACCGCGTTGCAGCACTAGGCCACCCGCTGGATACCGAACAAATGAAATGGATCATCATGATCGTACTGCACGCCCACCCCGGCGAAGAAAATGCACTGGCGCTGATGGAAAATTTTATATTCGACGAAGTGACCGATCTGCTTCAATAAACGAATTTGTCATCTATATACAGCCTGACACCACCCTTTTAAAAAACGGCCCGAACAACGACCAGACTAAAAAAACGCATGAGCAAAAACCTTGTTATCGTAGAGTCGCCCGCCAAAGCGAAAACCATCGAAAAATACCTGGGCAAAGACTTTAAGGTCCTTGCCTCGTATGGCCACGTCCGTGATCTGATCCCAAAAGCCGATGCCATCGATACCGAACACGGTTTTGCGATGAAATACCAGATCATCGAACGCAACGAAAAACACGTCAACAAGATCATCCAGTTTTTAAAAAAAGCCGATACGCTTTATCTCGCGACTGACCAGGACCGCGAGGGGGAAGCCATCTCATGGCACCTCTATGAACTACTAAAAGAAAAAGAGCTGCTGGAAGGCAAAAATGTACACCGCGTGGCTTTTAACGAAGTCACCAAACGCGCCATTCAGGAAGCCATCGACAACCCCGGCGACCTGTCCACCGACCTGATCAACGCACAGCAGACACGGCGAGCCCTGGATTACCTGGTTGGCTTTAACCTGTCACCACTGCTATGGAAAAAAGTCCAGCGCGGACTTTCTGCCGGACGCGTACAAAGCCCGGCACTGCGCCTGATCGTCGAACGCGAACTGGCCATTGAAGCCTTCGACCCGAAAGAATACTGGACCATCGAAGCCGATGTCGCCAAGGGCAAATCGCCCTTCCTCAGCAAGTTATACATCTATAACAACGAGAAAATGAAGCAGTTCAGTATCACCGATACTGAAACTGCCACCGCTGCCCGCGACACGTTATTAAAAGCCGCCAACGGCAAACTCACAGTCGACAAGGTCGAGAAAAAAGAACGCAAACGCAATCCATCCGCACCGTTCACCACTTCGACCATGCAGCAGGAAGCCGCCAGAAAATTACGTTTCTCCGCGCAGCGCACCATGCGCACCGCACAGAACCTGTATGAAGGCATCGACATCGGCGGCGAAACCGTAGGTCTGATTACCTACATGCGTACCGACTCGTTACACCTGGCCGACGAAGCCGTCGCTGAAATTCGTGATTTAATCGCCGAGCGTTACGGCAAGAACAACCTGCCCGACGAAGTTCGCGTCTTCAAAAACAAATCAAAAAATGCCCAGGAAGCACACGAGGCCATCCGCCCGACCTCGGTTCGCCACACCCCGGAAGAAATCAAGGACAAATTAAAACCCGATCAGTACGCACTGTATGACCTGATCTGGAAACGCACCATGGCCTGCCAGATGATCCACGCCACACTGGACACCGTCAGCGTGCAGCTCGGCTGCGGCGAAGGCAACAGCTTCCGCGCTTCGGGTTCGACCATCAAGTTCCCTGGCTTCATGTCCTTATACATGGAAGGCAATGATGACGGCAAGGCCGACGACAACTCGGAAAAACTGCTGCCAGAATTAAGCGAAGGCGAAAAAATCGACCTGCTGGAAATTCGCAATGAACAGCACTTCACCGAACCGCCACCGCGTTTCACTGAAGCCAGCCTGGTCAAAACCCTGGAAGAGTACGGCATCGGCCGACCATCCACCTACGCCAGCATTATCTCGACACTGGTTAATCGCAACTATGTCGAACTGGAAAACCGCCGCTTTACACCGACGGATATCGGCCGCATCGTCAACGGCTTTCTCACCGAATATTTTGCCAAATATGTCGATTACGAGTTCACCGCCGAGCTGGAAGACGAACTCGACTGCATCGCCCGCGGCGAGCACGAGTGGGTGCCACTGCTGGAAAAATTCTGGTCACCGTTCAAAGAAACCGTCGACCACATCGAGGAAAATGTCAGCCGCGCCGATGTCGCACAGTCACGCCACATCGGCACCGACGAAGAAACCGGCAAACCGGTTTCCGTGCGCATGGGACCTTACGGCCCATTCGTACAGATCGGCGACAAGGACGACGAAGAAAAACCTCGTTTCGCCAGCCTGCGTCCCGGCCAGAAAATGGCAGACATCACCATGGACGATGTTTACTTCCTGCTGCAACTGCCACGCGATCTGGGCGAAACCCCGGAAGGCGAACCGCTATCGACCAACTACGGTCGCTTCGGCCCGTACGTAAAATACGCCAGCAAGTTCGTTTCCATTAACAAGGAATACCAGGACAAAGGCATCGACCCGTACAACATCACCCATGAACAGGCGATGGAACTGGTCACGGCGAAAAAAGAATTTGATGCCAACAAACACATCAAGGACTTCCCGGGCACCGACATCGAAATACTCAACGGTCGCTGGGGACCTTACATTACCGATGGCATAAAAAACGCCAAGATCCCGAAAGACAAAGAACCCAGTTCGCTGACCCAGAAAGAATGTGAAGCGCTACTCGAAGCCGCACCATTCCGTCGCGGTAAAAAGAAAAAAGTCGCCAAGAAGAAAGTTGTTAAAAAGAAAGCGGCGGCGAAGAAAAAGACCGTAAAGAAAAAAACCACGAAAAAGAAAACCGTCAAGAAAAAAGCGGCGAAAAAAAAGACCGTGAAAAAAACCACTGACGAATAAAACCTCATGGTCAGCGATTTTTCCATACGCCATACAGCCCATATCATCCGCAACGGCGGCATCATCGCCTACCCGACCGATACCATCTACGGTCTGGGTTGCGACCCGTACAATGCACACGCAGTGCATAACATCAACCTGCTGAAGCAACGCCCGCAAAACAAGCAGTTTATTCTGCTGGCGGGTAACATCGAACAGATCAAGGCACTGGTTTTTCTCGACGACGAACAGCAAACACGAATCACCCAGGCAAGCGAGCCAACCAGCTGGATCGCCGATGCCAGGCCACAGGCTCCAGCCTGGCTAACAGACCAGCGCAATACACTATCAATACGCGTTACCGACAACGCCACCGTGAAAAAATTATGCACCGCACTGGGCCACGCCATCATCTCCACCAGCGCCAACCCATCAGGAAAAAAACCGGCACGCAACAGCCTTGAACTGCACCGGTATTTTCACGGCCGCGTTGATA
>WFOC01000110.1 GCA_015488295.1 Gammaproteobacteria bacterium | reverse complement strand
GAATATAAGTGAACCAAAACCGTTAAAAAAGGTCGCCAACGGGCAGAAAATTAATCGTTTATTGTTGAAATTTCGGTGATGGGATGTTTGGCAGAGCCGGGTTTTTCCGTTGCTTCCGGTGAGTCTTCAGTTTTTTTCCAGCTTGCGCTGCGTGACATTTCACCCCAGGAGTGCTCGGTTTTGGTCATCCAGTCGTACATGCCTTTGACGCGCCACAGGGCATTTAACTGGCGGTAACCCAGGTTTTCGACGATGGCGATGCAAAATAACAAAAACAGTTCCAGTGCAGTGTTGCTGCTGCGAAAAGAGATTTCTTCCAGTGATAGTGATATGACGGAGACCAGCATGCCCATGCCGATGGCCAGCAACATGAAAATCACAAAAAATTCATTTGGAATCAGGCCAAGATAAAAAGCGTAGATAACAATGAAGTAACCGGTGACTTCCAGCAGGGGGCCGAAGCATTCGAAGATCAGGAAAAACGGGAAGGCCAGCCACGAAACAAAACCGCCCTTGCGATTGAATAAAAGCGGCATGTTCTGAGTCAGGCTTTCGGCCAGGCCGATCTGCCAGCGCACGCGTTGTTTCTGTAATACGGAGACTTTTTCCGGTGCTTCTGTCCAGCATACCGGGTCGGGAATGAAATGTATCTTATAAGGTTTGCCGCTGTCGATGAGTGTGCGGTGCAACCGCACCACCAGCTCCATGTCTTCACCGATGCAATTGGTTTTGTAACCACCGGCGGCGATCACGGTTTCTTTGCGGAACACACCGAAGGCACCGGAGATAATCAATAGTGCGTTCATCGGTGTCCATCCCAGGCGGCCGAACATGAAGGCGCGCATGTATTCCACGATTTGAAACAGTGCCAGTAGATTGGTTGGCAGACCGACCTTGGTAATGAAACCGTCTTTCACGGTGCAGCCGTTCAAGATGCGAACCACACCACCGCTGGCAACTGTTTCCGGATATTCGATAAATGGCCGCACCACTTTTTTCAGGCTGTCGCGTTCCAGGATGGAGTCAGCATCGACGCAGCAATACAGTGGATAATATGATGCGTTGATGCCGGTGTTGATGGAGTCGGCCTTGCCGCCGTTGTCTTTATCGATGACCCGCAAGTTGGGAAATTTTATTGAGCGGTAGATTTCGTTTACCGGTTTGGTATCCAGCTGGCGGCGATAGACTTCGGGAAATGGGCGCAGTGAAAATTCTTCGATCAGCACGTCCAGTGTTTCATCTTTCGAACCGTCATTGATGACGATGATTTCATACACCGGGTATTCCAGTTGCATCAGTGAGCGGATGGATGAAGCGATAGTTTCAGCCTCATTATATGCGGGCACAACAAGAGTGACGGGTGGCTCGAAATCAGCGTGCAGTGGTGCCAGGTCAACCGTGCTGTGTTCGCTCATGAATTTGGGCAGGTACAGCATTGAACTCACGGTCAGTAATAAATACATGCCGTGCAGCCCGACAAAGTAGAGCAGAAATATCCAGTTGAGATAGTCCAGCATGTCAGTGCATCTCCTGCTCGGAGATAACCTGTTGCAAAATATCGCGAGCGTAACGATCCTGCAGGTTATCGTGTATATTCTTCAGGTCGTCGGCATCGATAAACGGCATCTGTGCCAGTGACTGTGCACTGCGGTATCGTACCCACCATTCTTTGTCGGACATTAACTTTATAAGAATCGCCACGTCTTCCTGCAAGCCCATGCGACCGAGTACGGTGGCGACGTGCAGGCGGATATACCATTCAGGATTGTCAGCGTGCTTTCTGGCAAGTTTCAGGCCGTGTTCATCTTTTGCGATTTTTATGCAGGTGGCGACTATGCGATTGTCGTTGCTGTTGCTGAGCTGGTCGCAGAGTTTGCTGATCTCGGGATCAAAATGTGTTGAGCTAAGAAATTTCAATATATGAGGAATATCTTCTTCCGGTGCCTGTTCGATAGCTTTTCTCATTGCTGCGGTCAGTTGCGAACTGTCGGAAGAGTTGATCATCATCGCTACCCGGGCGAGGGGCCAGTCACGGCGTTTGATGATGTGTGGCATCAGAAAAGTCATGGCATTTTTACTGTCGATATCGACCAGTGCCTGTGCTGCGGTCAGGGACAGTATGGAATGTTCCGAATGCACAAAATCAACCAGCTGGTTCCAGGTTGATGTTTCCTGCATGTGCCCCAGGGTGACAATGCCGAGTAATTTATTGCGCATGTTTTTGTTGACGATGTATTTTTTTGCGACCACATCAAGTCCCAGCTGCCGTGACAGTTTCTGTAACCGGCCGGAAGTTTCGCCGCGCAGCATAAAATAAAACTTGTTCCACTCGTGTAAAAAAACGTGTCGGTGTTTGCGTTGCAGTTTCGGAATATTGTCCGGGTAGGTTTGCATCATCTCGGCCAGTATCGGTCGCCATATATCCCGACCGATACTTTCTGTACGATGTCGGTAGACACCGTAAATCCTGATGCTGATAACCTGTATCAACAGCAGAATGACCAGAACATTGATGACTACTACGCCGCTGGCGAGGTAGAAAAGTACCGGGTCAGAAATCGAATTTAATGCCGAGAACAAAACCATTGCGGTTATAGAAATCTCCCTGATGATGATAAAAGACGGAATAGATAAATGACCACTGCGGTTTAAACATGTGGTAGCCATATATAGAGTATGTGCGTACGTCGCTGATGGGTGGATTGGCGGTGCCGTCAAATTCCACGTCTTTACCGGTGGCGGCAGATACACCGATCATATCGACCGGTGAGTAAAAATAGTTGGATTGAATATTATGGTTAACGCCGGTGCCGGCATTAAGCACGTTGATGCGGCGGTAGGTGTAGGCTATGCGAAACACTGACCAGTAATGTTCAGCACCGAGGTGGATTTGCTGGCTGCTGGTTTCGTTGTACCGTGCATTGCTGACACCGCCGCTCAGGGTGGTACCGTTTTTAAAGCTCTTGCTCAGGTTGGTGTCTAGCATGCGGTTGGCCAGCACCTGGTGTGTCGGGCTGTAGGTGGCGGCAGTGTAAAAGTTCCAGCTCTGAGAAATCGGCAGGGCGTAACTTCCACCGAGCTGCCAGTCTTCAAGATCGAAGCGTTCGATGCTGTCGAGTTGCAGGTGTGTGTAATGTTTGTCTGGTGTTACCCGGCTCAGTTTTACCGTGCGTGTTAACCATGGTGAACGGTTGTTGGTTAGTTTGTCGTAGCCGTAGATAAACTCTGCGGCGTAACGGTTTCTTTCGTTGATGAGTTTTTTTTCAACAACGATTAAGTTATCCCAGTCGTTTGCCGGGAATTTTTGTCTGGCTTCTTTGGTCAGGCTGATTGCCTTGCTTCTGCTGGCTGGTGTGTTGTCGCGTTGCAGAATGATTATTTCGGTGCGCCATATTTCGCTGTAGTCCGGTGAAAGTTCACGTGCCCGGGCGAGGTCGACCAGTGCCTGTTTTCTTTGTCCCATCCATTCCAGTGTGTTGGCGCGTGCCAGTAACAGGTCGGCGCTATCCGGTTGTGTTCTCAGCAGTTTATCGAACTGTTCAAGCGCCTGTGTCCATTTGTTCTGCCATGAAAAAACCCGGGCAAGTAAAAAATGTGCCGCCCTGTCTTCCGGGTCGTGAATCAGGTGATCGCTTAAAATTAATTCTGCCTGCTGGAAGTTTTTGTTTTTTATGGCAAGCTGTGCCTTGTTGAAATGTGGGTCATCCCTGTCTGCCAGCGCACTCACGGTGTGCAGTATAAGCGTAAGCAGCAGTGAAAAGGTTAACAGGTGCTTCATGGTCGGGCCGGAACAGAATTGCGGATGCGTGCCAGCACTTCGCCGGGCTGAAAAGGTTTGGTGACATAATCATTGGCACCGGCATCCAGTGCTTTGATGATGTCCTGCTCCTGTGATTTTCCGGAGATCATGATGACCGGGGTGTTGTCCCATGACGGCAGTGAACGAATTTGAGAAATCAGTTCGATGCCGTTTCGGTAAGGGATCATTACATCGAGCAGTGCCAGTGAAAAAGGGTGTTCTGCGTTAATCGCCTCGTAAGCCTGCTGGCCATCGGATAAGCAGGTGACATCATAACCTTCACGCTTGAGCAGGTATGTCAGCATGTAAGCCGTTACGTCATCATCCTCGACAAGAAGAATGGATGCGTTTTTTTTGCTCTCATTGTTAACATTGATTTCTTTCACTGCTGTCACCGTTTTCACAAGCATTTTTCTGGTGTGGTGACAGCTGTTATTTACTTGCGTAGTAACAAGATCTGTACGCACACCATGCGTTTTATTTTGCCAGTGTTAAAGACCGGCATTATGTTGCTTATTTTTCAATTTTCACCTTGACTACTTTTACACCACCAAGACCTGCCGCAACATACAGGTAGCGTTTTTTGTAAGCGACGTGATTTGCTGATTGCAGATCGCCAAAGCGCAGTTTGCCGAGCATGGTGATGCTGGGGATGTCGCAATTGTTTTTATTAAAATCTTTTTTGCTGCGTGCGACGTAGATACCGGCCTCGCCGTTGGAAATAAATATTGTGTCCTCGTCAATCGCAACTGCATTGGTTACGACCACGGATGGATCCAGTCCCAGTGATGCCGGGTCGGGACGTGGAATGCTGCCGATGATTGAACCGTCATTGAGGCACATGATCTGTACACCTTCCGGACCGGCGGCGATGAAGGCTTTACCGCCAATGATTTCGACGGTTGATTTTGATTCTGCAATATTGGCACCGGGAAACGGGAAGGTATTGATCAGGTTCATTGAGCCGCCGGGAAAATCGCCTTCTTCAAAAACAGAAAGCACGCCCGGTGTTCCCTGTGCAACGACCAGGCGATTATTGTCTTCGTCCATTGCCACCCATCGTGCATCGTGCAGAGGAAACTCTCCGAGTGGTGTCAGGTCTTTTGAGTCAAAAGCGTAGATGCCGCCCTGGTTGCCTGATGTTGCATATACCGTTTTACCTACAGGTAGCACGCTGGTTGCGGCAAAGCTGGTAAGTGGTACGCGAATATTATCTTTCAGGGTTGTGCTTTTATATTTTATCTTGAGACGTTCCATAACAGCCGGAAAAGGGTAGTCCGCTGAATTGGTTGCCACGGCTGTGTAGATGTAGTGACCATCGGAATTGACGGCGTTAATATCAGAGTCAACAAAAGTGATGCCGGATGTCAGATTGGGGTGGTCGTCAGATGATTCGTTAATCCAGTCAATGGCACCAAGGCGGGGTGCGCCGCGCATGTTGTAGCTGATAACAGCCGCCCCTTTTTTTGTTAATGTCACGGAAGTGGCCTGTACCCGTTGACCATCAACAATGGGTGGCTGTATTTGAGAAATCAGTTTGAATGAAATGCTGGGGGCTTTTTTTCCTGCTGAAGGCAGCCTCAGAGCTGCTGGCGTGCTGCTGTCGACAGCAATGTTTTCGCTGCTGTATGAGACACGTGTATTCAGTGCGTTCAGGTCATTGGTTATTGAAACACGGTCGTTAGCTTCGTCCGGCAAAATGGGAACATCGGCGTTATCACATGCGGTAATGATGAAACATGTGGCCAAAATACCTGTTAAACGGTAAATATTTTTTGAAGCAGTCGTCAGTGAGTTTTCTTTGCTGCCATGATTTTTCTGGTTTGAGTCATTTTTATACATCATTTTAGACCTGTTCTGTTATTTGTAAATTGTCACAAAAAACAATTGCTTAAGCTTAATCTCAAGCCTTTAAAACGGGGTCGAGATGGTTTGTGACTGCGATAAAAATTGTCGCCTCAGTTATATAATCGTCTAAAAGATTGATTTCTATAGGGTGGGGAGAGAATAACGGGCAGGTTTTTATACATGATATAAAAAATGACTTTTTGCGAAGCGAGATTCGGGCGTTGTCTTTGCTGTTCCCCGGGATATTTATGTGGCAGGATGGTGCGATGTATTCTCTAGCGTTTTTGTGGCAGAAAAAATGACGAAACCGACAGATAAAGTGTTTTTTCTGGTGGTTGCAACCTATCTGCCATTTTCTATTTTCTGGATTTTCTGGCTGTACCTGGTTTCAATTTTTTTTCCTTCCGAGTCATGGCAGTATCAGGTGTTCTACGGGCAGCGGGGAAGTATCGCACTGTTCTGGTTGTTTGCAATGCTGTTGCCGGCATTGCTGTTTCTTTTCCTGAAAGCGAGAGGCAAAAAACTTGCCAGCAGGCTCACCGGTGCCATCGGTTTTTATTGTTTACTGGGCAGCCTGATCAGTGCGCACCATCTTCTGTTTGTGCCGGGGCTGTTTTTTATTTTTATTAGCGTACTGATCAGCCGGCAGTTGAAAAAAATACCGCGCTAACATTATTGTGCTGAGAGATTGCGGGCGATATTTTTAATATTGCCAGCCTGGATTTTTTTGTACACAATAGTATAGTTCTTTTGTCTATCGAAAACGCATGGTTTTGCTTCGTCAGGTAGTGACGGTGTTGTCGTGTGACGTATCAAAATACAACATTTTAATAAGGGAGTATTAAGAATGAATGACCTTTTGTTACCCGTTGTTGTTGTGCACGGCATCGGCTCTGGTGAAAATAAAGACAGGGCGGGTTTTTCGACGGTACTTTCACGAAATGTTGATGAACTCTCGCGTCCTGTGACACGTGTCGGGCCGTTTGAGGATGTGCCCAAAGTTAACGCTGCCAACGATCCGGGCAATCCGGATGGCATCTACTGGCAGGAAGCACTCTGGGAGTCTGAAAATAATACGGCTGATGCTGTTATCGAATTTATTACCGAGCGTTTTAGTCTGCCCGGATGGTTAAGTCGGGAGGCCATCGACCTGCTTACTGATGTGCCGTTATACCTCGGTGTTAATGGCAGTAAAATACGCAAGGCCGTGCGAGAGGTTATTGAACAGCACCCCGGCTGCATTGTCATCGGCCACAGCTTGGGCTCGGTTATTGCGGTAGATGTGTTGCAGGAGGAAAGGCTTAAGGATGGCGCGAACAAACTACAAGTCTCCGGCCTGGTTACGCTGGGCAGTCCGTTAAATTTGCTGGGCATGCGCAATAAAATGGAAAAGGCCTTTCCCTTCAAGTGGCATAATTATTATTATCCGAGTGATCCTATTGCCATTAAGGGCGGGTTAAAACCTGCCCGTTTTCCCGGTGTAAAAAATCATAAATTGAATGCAGGGGAAACCTTCGCTGTATCGCATACGTCGTACTGGTCTTCGACAGTGCTGGCTTTTAGTGTTTATAAATTAACGATGACGGGATAGGAAATGAGAATGATAAAACGGACGGGAAGAATTGGTATTTTGATCATAGCGTTATCAACATTGAACGCCTGCGTGGTTGCGGGTGATGGTGTGGTGACGGCGGTCGAAAGTTTTTATGTCAGCAGTAAAAAAGAAGTGCTGGTGATTTCAGGGAATACAGCAGTGCATCCCGTTTATGGTTCATTTACCGTGGATAACCCTGTTGTTATCGATAAAAAATATGAAGGCGAGGGTGATGCAACGCTGGTATTTGGTACACGCAATGGAAAGCTGAATGCCACCATTGAAAGCGGGCAGTCAAAATCAGTGTTCGAGTTTATGAGTTATGGTGGGCCGGAGAAAGCCACAGTGTTCGGTGTTTACTGGTAAGGCCTGAAAGAAATTGCTGCTGTATTACCATGTTGGCAGGGTGTCATTTACTGTGTTGATTGATAGTAAGATCAGGCGCTCGAAACCTGAAAAATAACCCCCCCCCAAAAAAACTATGAGTGAAAATACAAATAAAGAAGTTGATGCTGCCAGCAGTGCAGTCTGGAATAATCATGTTTCTGTACCAGATACGCCGGCAGGTTTTACCGTTCGTACAACGTACCCGACAAATCCGGATGGTGTGGAAGTGATGCTGGAAAAATGGGAGGCGGGCAGTAGTGAGCCGCCGCATTCACATCCGGGTGATGATATGACCGTGGTTATCGAAGGCTGTATGTCGATACAGTTTTTCACTAAAACCGCCGACGGTCTGGTCGCTGATGGTGAGAAGCTTGTTCTTAATAAAGGCGATACCGGTTACATCAAAGCCGGTCGGATTCACGATGCAAATTACATCGATGCATGCAAGCTGGTTTACGTGCACGATAAAGCGTTTGGTTTTACTGAGGAAGGCTGAACTGTCTGTCAGCCGTTTTCTGGTTATGCTGAGTGGTGGTTTTTATGCTCGTCGGGATAGCTGATTATTTCTGTTTGCTGTAGAAAGGCTTCGGCGTGATCCAGTGCTCTCAGGCCGCCGGCCGTGAGCTGGCTGGGTGCGAGCAGGCCATCATTGAAAACAAAATATAACAGCACGGCTGCTGCCTGATGCATGTCCCATTGTTTGCCATCGTTGCTCGCCTGTATTGCCGCTTTGATTACGCGCCGGTGATATTCGACCGGAATCGTATCGTGTATGTCGCCCTGGATATACACCGATAGCGCGTGTTCCAGTTCACCATATTTAACCATCTGATCTATCCGCAAATGCTGCTGTGAGGGATGAAAGAAGAGAGTAAGCTGTGCTCTGATTTATTCAACATCGTGGCGTTTTTATTCTTTGTTACTGTTGAATAAAGTGTAGCAGCAGATATTCTTCTTACCTGAAAAGCAGGCGGCTAACCGACGAACGGCGTGCCTTAATGTTTTTGCACTGGCGTTGTGAGCTTCCCTGCTCTTGCTGTGTAAAAACTAGACCAGGCCGTGTTTAACAAAACCAACCACCACCATTGCCAGCAGTGTGATGCCTGTCGCCAGCAGGGTAAAGCCGATGATGTGGAAAATCAGGTTGGCTTTTTTCGTTGGTGGTTCGACCAGGTGTTTTTCCAGTTCGCCGCTTTCTTTTAAGCGTGCATATTCCAGTGGCCGCTCGTGTTTGAATTCTTCCAGATCCCAGCTGCCGGTAAACATGACTGTATCCAGCGGGAATTTTTCCGGCCGGAAGTGGTTGTTGAAGAAATGCACCACAAACAGTGTTGCGACCGCGAGGAAGGCTTCGACACCGTGCGCAATGGTGGCGATGTTGAAGCTCCAGCCGGGCAGGAATTTCAGTAAAAACGGTGATGCCCACAGCACCACACCGGACAGGCCGATGACGATAGCGCCCCAGTACACTGCCCAGTAATCAAATTTTTCCCAGTAGGTCCAGCGGTCGAGTTGTGGCTGCTTGCCCTTGCCGAAGAACCAGCGGAACATGGCTTTCATGTCTTCCCAGTCTTTCCAGCGTGGCAGTAAAGAGTCCGGGCCGAACCATTCGAAATTTTTGTTTTTCAGTACGCGTCTTAGCACAACCGCGCCATGGCCAAATACCGAGACCAGGAAGATAACGCCAGCGACACGGTGAATGGTGCCAAACGCCCCCGGGCCACCGATGGCGTTGACTATAGCTACCGCCCAGTCAGTGTCCGGGTACATCACGGCCATGCCGGTGAAGGTTAGCGTCATCACCGACAGAGCCAGCGCCCAGTGGTTGAGTCGCCAGTACCAGGAGAAACGCTGGAAGTGTTTGTCGCTGTGTGGCCGCTCCGGTTTTACGTGGACAGGTATTGAGCGTGAATTATCAGTGTACCAGACCACGGTGCGTTCTTTATATTCGCGAATGAACCACAGAATAGAGTGAGCGTAGAAAAAGATAAGCACTATGATAACGATGCCAACCATGAACTTGCCAACGATGTACATGGCAGGATATTTTTCGAAGTCAGAGGTATTGCCGTGCGGGCGGTATTCGACGATGCCATCACCTGCGTCTTCGTGGCATTCCTTGCAGGTTTCAAGACGGTTTTGTGAGGAAACCATGGAGTTGGGGTCATCGATTTTGTGTGTGTCGTGACCGCGGTGGCAGTCGACGCAGCGTGCGACCTTGTCGTTGCCCAGCCACGCCAGCTGACCGTGAGTGGTCGACATGTAACTGGAGACTTCTTTCTCGTGGCAGTTGCCGCAGTTTTTGGTGACGATGCGGTGTGCATCCAGGCCTTCGGCTTCGAGGATGTCGTGCGCCGAGTGGCAGTCGGTGCAGGTCGTGCTCTCGCCTTTCCAGGGGGTTCTCAGGGCAGCGCCGTGTACTGATTTTTTATACAGTGTCAGCTCTTCCTGGTGACAGTCGCCGCACAGCTGAGGTGAGTTTTCCCGGTAATTTAAAGCACGTGGGTCGTCTGATTTATAAACATAGTGTGCCGTGTGGCAGGTGCTGCATTGTGCGTTGTTGTCTTTTTCCGGGTCGCCGTGAATCGACTGGCTGTATTTTTTGGTGTTGATTACTACGTCAGGTGTTTTGGTGCGCGGGTTAGCGCCGCGACCAACCGGTTTGGTTTTTTCACGGATGGCAACGGGGTTGAGTTTTTCGTGGCAGTCAACACAGTTGACAGTTTGCAGGCGAAGGTACTTGCCGTTTTCTTTTTTATGTGGCAGCTCCTTGATGTCGGTGTGGCACTCCACACATTTCAGTTCGCCGTGCAGGCTTTCTCGCATGGCTGGAAGATTGACATCAAGGGGGCGCTTTGTACGGCGACCGTCGATTTCATCAATGGCAGAAAAGCCCTTAACGCCGTGACATTCGATGCACTGTTTGTCTGAAACATCGGTGCTGGTTCCAGTTTCCAGAACGGCGGCCTGAAGCGGGGCGGAGAGGAGTAATAAACTTACTATTATTTTTTTTAACATGCTGTGTCGGATACTGCTAAAACCGCAGGTAGAGATCAGCGCATATAGCGCTGATGCTAATTAATAATGAATAAAAAACTATGGAAGTGTGTTGCCGGGTGTTGTTATGGTTTTAAGCGACCACACACTTTCGTAATTTTTTCTCGGTGTTACTTACCTGCCACCCCTGTCAAAACAGGGGTGGCGTAAGCAGAGAAATTATTTCCCGGTTTTAAAGCCGTGGTTATCGCTATCTTTCGGTGACCAGGCTTTAGGTGGCTCTTTGCCCAGGAACCAGCGATGCATTTCCGAGTTCAGGATTTCATCAAGCTTGGCCTGAACCCTGTCGGCAGAATCTTTCTTGCCGTGCTCACGTGCTTCCTTGATCAGTTCCTTGATTTGCGGAATCATTTCGATGTAGAAGCGATGGGCAATTTCAAACATGCCTTCCCAGTGAACATAATCCGGTGCCAGCATAGCAGCGCCGTGACGTGCGCGACGACCTTCGTGATGCCACAGATAGAAATAGGTCCATTCGATTTCATCGTTGAACTTGGTCTTGTCGATCAGGCCTTCCTTTTTCACCAGGTCGATCAGCTGTTTTGATGGGATGGCAAACTTGTCGTTAAACAGGTGAATGAAAGAGTCCAGTTGCTCATAGAAGTTATCTACGATGTTGCGACCGTGACATGATGAACAAACACTCTTCATGTCCTTGCGACGTTCCAGCCAGGGTTTAACATCTTTGCCGGCCTTGATGTCTTTCTCGTCAATTTTGAAGGAAACCGGTGCGCGCAGGTTCCACGAGATGCGGCTGCCGATGTCGTGGTTGACGGGCAGGTCTTTGGTGGCAGACATGTGGCAGGTGGCACAGGTTGGTGCGGCGTGATAGTCCTCACCGGGAATCCACTTGGGTGAGTCCATGTTCATCTTGTCGATGTTGGCGCGGAACGCAACACCGTGAACAGATTCTTCATAGATTTCTTTTTGCGGATGATCCGGTCCCAGGTGACAGCGGCCGCAGTTGTCCGGGTGGCGCGCCTGTTCGGCAGAGAAATTATGGCGCAGGTGACAGGCAGAGCAGGCACCTTTTGAACCGTCGGGGTTGATGCGGCCGATGCCGGTGTTTGGCCAGGTGGCAGCATTTAATGAGCCGTCAGATTCGACGCGAACGATGGAGCCGTGACAGCCCATGCAGCCCATGGTTACTACGGGAGAGGTGCCGTGTAATGTTGGTGCACCTTCGACCACTTCGGCCAGTACGTTGTCCAGCGAGCCGAGGATGTTACCAGCGGAAGCGTGGTGTGACTTATCAAACTCTTCAACCTCTTTTTCGTGACAGCTGCTGCAGTCTTTCGGTGAAACAATGACCGAGATGATGTGGTCTTTGTGTTTGATCGCGTCTTTGTCAGACGGGTCGGCCTGGTGGCATTCGTAACAGCCAACGTTGGCGCGGTAATGTTTTGAGTCGCCCCACATCTCATAGATGCCCGGCGTTTTTTCGCGGTGACAGGAAACACACTGTGCACTTTCTTTGGACAGGTGATTAAAACCTTTCAGGACTTCGAAGGGTTCGTCTTTTTTATTGGATGAACTGGCCAGCGCATTGTTTGCGACAAAGGGCAATAGCGCCAGCACTAACAGCGTTGCCTTGAGCAGGCTCCGGTAAGGGCGGTGAATATTCATGAATGACTCCAGATTTTTATTTTTAAAAGGAGGAAACAGGCAGCCTGGTTCCTCAGTTGCCTAACACCAAGCAATAACCATGCCGTATTTAAGTTGCAACTAATATAAAAATAACTGATTGTTTATAAAGGGGTTATATGTTTTTTGAGTGAGTCTAGATTAAGGAAAATGAGACGGAGTCTATTTCCATGCACAACATATGGGCATAGCGTCACCAAAAAGGTGCGTGATGAGCGCGTTTTCGTCATATTAATTTCCGGGAATCGTCATATTTTCTTCATCTGATTTGACTAGCATGGGCTCGTCGGTAAGGTTTTTTTGTTCAACGCAATATGTGGCTGGGAGATGTTATGCAATATCATATAAAAGAATGGTCTGATCAAACCGCTTCGTTAATCGCTGAAGACGGACACTCTCTGGGCGTTTTTGAAAGCATCGGTGAAGCAATTGATGCGTGTTGTTATGATTGCCTGGTTGAGCCGGAGTACATCGAAAAACATAATAATTACCTGGGATCTTCGCCGACGGATTTTGAATCCAGCTTTGTTTGATCGTCAGGAAAAATCCCTGCCTGTTTTTTGCCCGGGCCCGGTTTTTCTGTGGCTGGCCGGGGAGAAAAAACTGCCCCTTATCTATATTAGATTTTTATTATATAATAAAGTCTAAATCACTAAATAGCCTCATTACACCATCTGTTCCTGTCAAAACCCGCGCATGCCAATGTGCCTGGCAGAACGCATCATCGATAGAAAATCGCTGAATAACATCAGGTACCAACCATGTCAGAAGAAAAAGAGTCGACGGCTGCTGAAGCACATAAAACGGTTAAAAAGACGGTAAAAAAAATATCTAAGCCGGCCGTGAAAAAAACCGCACCTGCTAAAAAAGCCGCCGCCAGTAAAAAAGCAGTCAGTAAAAAAGCCGCCAGCAAGAAGACGGGATCAGAAGCTTCTACGAAGCCTGTGCCTGCTGTTGAACCGGGCATACAGTCCATCATCGAAGAGATGAACAGTCAGCGCAAGGCGCGTGATAAACAAATTTCCGCGTTAATCGAAGAAGTGCGTGAAGGTTTTAGCGTGTTGTCTGAAAGCGCGAATAAACAGGGCGAGGCGCACCAGAAAGAAATGACCGGCCTGTACCAGTCGCTGCAAGATACCTTCGGTAGAATCAAGGAAGACAGTGATGAAAGTGAAGACCTCAATCTGAACATATTCAAAACCCTGTCTGACTCGATAAAAAATGACCATGAGCAGACCCTGAAAGAAATCAATGCACAGGGCCAGCTTCAGGATAAAAAAATCGAGCACATGTACAAAATGCTGGAACAGCGCACCATTCGCAATCGCTGGATTGCGATTCCCGGTGTAATTCTTGCTGCGGTTGGCGTGGTTTATATGTTCTACGTGGTTTCCATTATGGAATCGGCCATGTCCAATATGTCGGTGAATATGCATCTCATGCAGAAAGATGTGGGCAGCATGTCGGCGAATATGACCCTGTTGCGAAAAGATGTGAGCAATATGTCGGGCAATATGGAAAATATGTCGCAGGGTATGACTTCGATTGACAATAATATGGATGAGCTCAACAGCAATGTCGGGCAGATCGCAAAAGACCTGAATGTGCTGACGCACAATGTCGCACCAGCGATGAAAGGCATGAGAAATATCATGCCGTGGGCACCATGAGTGCATTCTTTTTAGTATGAAGCTGACCAATATTTTTGCATCAATTCCGTCAAATCTTGATGATGAGCAGATTGACCTGCTTGCTCAAAATGAAAATGTCAGGATAGAACGCATTATATCGAAAGGGCACAACACGCCGGCGGGCGACTGGTATGATCAGGAAAAGGATGAGTGGGTTATCGTGTTAAAAGGTGCGGCGATTCTGGCTTTTGAAAATGCTGAGGATGTCCGGCTTGAAAGCGGTGACTACCTGAACATTCCGGCGCACACACGGCACCGGGTAAAATGGACGCAGCCGGACTCAGAGACGGTGTGGCTGGCGATACATTATCAGAGGCAGGGCGTTTCTGAATAAAATGGGCAGCGTCAGGAACTATTCCCGGCGTGCCCACTCTATCGGTAGATGTTTATACTTACGACTGAAAAACTAGTTTTCGCTGTCCAGCGACACGTCATCATGAACTGTCTCGGCGCAGACCCAGCCCCAGGATTCCAGTTTGTTGACAAATTCCTGCGCTTTTTCTTCGCAGTAGGAATCGTCGTTTTTAGCGCTCCACAAAATCTGGTCGCTAACGCCTTCCGTCAGTTTTTTATAAACCACATCGCAGGGTACGGCTTCAGCCGTGGTGCGCTCAATGTGAACTTCACGAACATCGTTGCCGTGGCTGCAACTCCATGATTCGGCATACGCGCCGGCAGGTATAACTAAACATGTTGCGACTAAAAATTGAAAACTACGATTTGTCAGGTGCATGGTTCAGAACTCCTTTATTATGCGGCTCAACGGATTTGAGCCAGCTCTATATTGCATCATCGTCGCATGTGCGACAACATAAGTTCTGGTGGGATGCACCGGAATAGATTAGAATGCGTCTTATGTTAAGAAATAATCAAAAGCTGGTTGCTCGAATGCTGATCATGTATGTGGTCGCGGCTTTGCTGTTTCTGACATCTGTTGAACTGCATATCCACACGCATGAGGCGGCACCTGCTGCCGAGCATGGCTTTGCGGTTTCGATCAGCTCGCTGGAGAGCAACTTTGTGCCACATATTGCCAGCGAAGAGATTAAAGTCGGCACCGACAGTGTGCTGCGAGTCGAGTACGACATAGTCGCTGTTGTGGCGGTGTTTACTCTGCTCGTGCTGCTGCTGACTACCTGGCGGCGAACTTTTGTTGGTCGCCTGCGGGAAAAACATGTCCGGCTATCCAGCCTGCCATTTCGTGGCCTGCCGCCCCTGCGCGCGCCGCCTTTATAAACTCCAGAAAATACCCTCGTTTAATTAACGTGTCTTTTTGTTGTGAGCAGATTTATCTGCTGACCAGTGGGGCTGTCTGTATAACTTTACAGCGCGCCATGTTTGGAGTTTTACCATGCTTTCAAAAAATATCTTTTCAAATCCCGGGGCGCTGCGCCGGGTAGTCTTCATGCTGCTGGCTGTTGCAACGCCAGCCACGGCGCAACAGTGGACGCTGGAGTCCAGCGTTCGGCAGGCCGTTTCTGCATCGCCGGAATTAAAAAAATCGGTGGCAGAAATCGGTGCGCGTCAGGCCGATATAAAACTGTCCCACCTGTGGCCGGACCCTGAAATCGGTTTTCAGGTCGATAACAAGATGGGCAAAGATGATGGTGCCGGTGGTTATGACCTGACCGATATAACCATCACCCAGTCGATTCCGCTATCGCGTATCAAGTACCAGGAAGAGGCCGCCGAGGCCAGTTTGAAGGCGGCGCGTTATCAGCGCACATATCAGTCTTTACAGGTACAGAACCGGGTTGCAAAAGTTTTTCATCAGCTGCAGTTTGCTTCGGCAAAATTGTTGCTGGCAGAACAGAGCCTGACATTTGCCGAGACGCTGAACGGCAAGAGTAAAAAAAATACGGATGGCGTAGTGGTTCGTTATCTGACACCGCTGGAACAAATGCGGCTGAATATTATCCGTGAAGAAGCGCGGCAGGCGACGGCCAATGCTGAAGGAAAATACAGGGAAGCGCTGAGTGAGTTTGTCAAGTTGCTGGGCATCGAAATGAGCAGTGTCAGCAGTGTTGCCAAATTGCAGCCGGTTGTTGATATTCCGGACATCAAACAGCTGATTGCGCTGCAAAACAACCACGCGCAACTGTCCAGCCAGCAGCAAAAAGTGCAGGCTGCAAACCACAATATTGATGTTGCGCGCAGCAGCCAGATGATGGATCCCAGTATCGGCCTGAGCTGGCAACGCGACACCCTGTCAATTGGTCGCAGTGATATTTATGCCATCATGTTCAATGTCCAGATTCCGATTAGTGATCGTAAAAATACCGCAGAGAGCAAGGCAACTTATAAAGCCAGCCAGCAGAAGATCGAGCTGCAACTGTTGAGGCGCGAACTGCGCATTAATCTGAGCCGCAGTTATGCACATCTGAAGCATGTCATTGAGCAGGCGGTTGAGTACCAGGAGAAGGTGCTGAAGCCTTCCAGAAAAATGCTGGAACTGACCAATAAAGGTTTTGCCAGTGGCGAGCTGAATGTGCTGTCGCTGGTGGATGCCAATAATACGCATTTTGAATCGCGCCTGACGTATCTTGATTTGCTGTATCAGGCGCGGGTCGAGCTGGCGGATGTCAATCTTTATGCGGGCCAGCTGATTGTGGATGTTCCCGGCGATACACAAAGCGCCAGTCTTAACGCAGGAGTGAAATAACATGATTGCTGCACTATTACGTTTCTCACTCATTCAGCGGATGATGCTTATGCTCATTACGCTGGGTATTTCGGCTGCTGGTTTGTGGTCATTTAAAACGCTGCCAATCGATGCTTTTCCGGATATTTCTGCACCGCAGGTACAGGTCATCATCAAGGCACCGGGTATGTCGCCAAGTGAAGTTGAACAGCGCATAACGTTTCCCATTGAAATGGAAATGCAGGGCATTCCCGGGCAGACCGTGTTGCGTTCGACCACAAAATATTCTCTGAGTGTCATCGTTATCGACTTTGAAGAAGGTATGGATATTTACCTGGCGCGTAATCTGGTGACCGAACGTCTGAACCAGGTGTGGGCTTCGCTGCCGGCCAATATCGAAGGCGGGCTGGCACCGATTACCACGCCGCTGGGCGAAATATTCATGTATCGCATCAAGGGTGAAAACTATACCAACCAGGAACTGCGCAGCTTGCAGGACTGGGTTATTCGTCCGCATTTACGCAAGGTGGAAGGTGTGGCGGATGTTAACTCGCTGGGTGGTGAGGTGCGCAATTATGAAGTGGTGGTCAATCCCCGGGCGCTGGTCAAACATGGTATCAGCATCGATGAGGTTGAGCATGCACTGAAAGAGAGTAATCGTAATGCCGGTGGTGACCGCATCAATCGCAAGGATGAAGTGTTGCTGGTGCGTACCGAGGGCAAGCTGCACGACATGGACGATATTAAAAACATCACCGTGCGTACCCGCTATGGTCAGCCGGTACATATTAGTGATGTCGCCGAGGTGCGTGTTGGCAGCATGACGCGTTATGGCGCAGTGACTGCTGATGGTGAAGGTGAAGTAGTGACCGGGCTGGTGCTGCTACGCAAGGGCGCTAACAGTTTGAAAGCGGTAGCCGGTACCAAAGCTGCGCTGGAAACATTAAAAGACATCCTGCCCGAAGGTGTGACCATCGAGCCGTTTTATGACCGCACCCAGCTGATTACCAAGGCGGTGTGGACAGTGCAGAAAGCGCTGGGTGAGGCGGTAATACTGGTGCTGCTGGTGCTGATTATCATGCTCGGTGATATTCGCAGTGCCCTGACCGTGGCCCTGATTCTGCCGCTGTCGGTGCTGTTTACCTTTATCATGATGAAGCAGTTTAATGTTTCCGCCAACCTGATGTCGCTTGGTGGTCTGGCCATCGCCATTGGTATTCTGGTCGATGCGGCCGTGGTGGTGGTGGAAAACATTCACACCCATTTCAGTAAAGCGCCGGCGGGTGTTGATCGTTTGCACCTTGTTTATCGTGCGGTGCTGGAAGTCTCCACGCCGGTGATTTCAGGCATTCTGATTATCGTTGCGGTGTTTTTGCCGTTGTTCAGCCTTACCGGGCTGGAAGGCAAAATGTTTTCACCGCTGGCGATTACCATCACCTTTGCGTTGATCGGTTCGCTGCTGATGTCGTTGACGGTGATTCCGGTGCTGGCGAGTTTCTTTATGAAAGTGCATGTCGGTGGTGAAACTGAGGTGCAGGAAGGCCGTCTTATGCGGGTGCTGAAATTTCTTTACCTGCCGGTAATGAACTGGGCGCTGCGTTTTCGTAAAACAGCGATTACTCTGGCGCTAGTGGCGCTGGTCGCGACGGCAACCCTGTTTCCGCACATCGGTAAGGAATTTATGCCGGTGATGGATGAGGGTAATACGGTCATCCTGCTGGAAAAAGATCCGAGCATTACCCTGGAAAAATCGCTGGCAATGGATGCGCCGATTCAGAAAGCGATGATGGAGCTGCCGGAAGTCATCGGCGTGACCTCACGTACCGGTGCGGATGAATTGCGTATGGATCCGATGGGTCTGAACCAGACCGATAATTTTCTGGTGACCATTCCGCAGGAAGAATGGACGATTTCGCTGCAGCAGTTCCAGGAAAACCTGCGCGAGAAGCTGTCACGCTTCGATAATTTTGATTATGCTTTCAGTCAGCCCATCGACATGCGTGTTTCCGAGATGCTGACCGGCGTGCGTTCGGCGATGGCGATCAAACTTTACGGTGATGATCTGGCGGTGCTGGATCAGAAGGCTGGCGAAATTGAAGCACTGGTCAATACCATTCCCGGCGCGGTGGATATTTTTCGCACCAGCCTGTCCGGGCAGAAATATCTGCAGATCGACATCGACCAGAAAGAAATTTCCAAATACGGTATTCATGTTGAAGACATTAACCGTCTGGTAGAAACCGCGATTGGTGGACGGGTGGCAACCGAGCTGCTGGAAAGCAATCGTCGTATCGGTATTCTTGTTCGCTACCAGGAAAAGGATCGAAGCTCGCTGGCGGCAATTAAAAAGATGCTGGTGACTTTGCCTAACGGCACCAAGGTGTCGCTTGGGCATCTTGCAAAAGTGACAGTGGTTGACGGGCCGGTGCAGATTATTCGCGAATCGGCCAAGCGCAAAGTGGTCATTCAGTCCAATGTTGAAGGGCGTGACGTGGTGGGTTTTGTCGATGAAGTACGTCGCAGCATCGAAGATAAAATTGCGTTGCCGACAGGTTATTACGTTACCTTTGGTGGTCAGTTTGAAAACCAGCAGCGCGCAGCGAAACGGTTAATGCTGGTGGTGCCGATTGCTATTGTGCTCATCTTCTTTATGCTGTTTACGACTTTTCGCTCATTGTTGCAGGCCGGAGTCATCATTCTGAATATTCCGTTTGCGATGATCGGTGGTGTGGTCAGCCTGTATTATTCAGGCCTGTATCTGTCAGTGCCGGCATCGGTGGGTTTCATTACCCTGTTTGGTGTCGCTGTACTCAACGGCGTGGTGATGGTCAGTTACTTCAACCAGTTGCGGCAGAGCGGCTTGAATATTCAGGATGCTGTGAAAAAAGGAGCCGAGCGGCGTTTGCGGCCGGTGCTGATGACAGCGATGATTGCCAGTTTTGGTCTGCTGCCTCTGCTGGCAGCGACCGGGCCTGGTTCTGAGTTACAGCGGCCGCTGGCGGTGGTGGTCATTGGTGGCCTGTTCACTTCGACCCTTTTGACGCTTGTGTTATTGCCAACGCTCTATGCGTGGCTGGAAGAAAAAAGAGAGGCAAGATTATGAAGAAGTTTTCAATGGTGGTGCATTCATCGTTGCAGCAGGAGCTTGCTGACCTGTTACGCAGCATGCAGCTGGATAATTTCATGTTCAGTCATATCGAAGAGCATAGTGCGCAGCGGGAAAATGATGTGTTGTTGTCAGCGCGTGACAGGGTGGTTGGTTATGTGCCGAAAGTGCGGGTCGATGTGATACTTGATGACGAGCGTGCGCTGAAACTGGTGGATGAAATTCGTGAAGCCAGGCCGTCGTTCAAGGGCAAGGGACTGTTCTGGATTAGTGCGGTAGAAAGCTCGGGCGAGTTATAGCCGGCGTGCTGGTAACCGGCGGGTGGTTAAAAACAGGAAGTCCGCATTTGCGGGCTTCCTGTTTTTTTATAACAGAAAATCAGGCAACTTCTTTGCAGGCATCGATGCAGTCAGCGCAGGATTCTGCACATTTTTTGCATTCAACATGTTTGTCAGCATGCTTCTCGCATTCCTTCTGACAGTCTTTACAAACAGCGGCACATACTTCTGCAAAATCTTTTAGATGTGGTGAGCGGTATGAAGCCATTTTGGAAAGCCCGTCACACATAACCAGCATTTCAGTAACCGATTCGGCGCATTTAGCAATGTTGGTATCGCCGTCTTTCAATAATTCGAAGCAGTGATCAAGACAGGCCTGACCGTCTTTTAAGCAGATCAGAGCGGTGTCGATAATATCCTGGTTCTTGTTTTTTGAATGATGTTTGTGCCTGTCTTCACTTGAGATGGCAGATGTTGCCGAAACCGTTGCACCTATTGCCACACTGGCAGCCATTGCGTTTTTGATTAAATCTCTTCTGTTGATAGTTTGTGGCATGGAGAGTCTCCCTGGTTGTTATTAGAATGAGTGTTGGTTGCGTTGAGTATAGTGATGTGTGCTTTTTAAGCAAGCGCATTTTAAGGTTGGGCCGGGTATTTAAGAACAGATTGAATGAAAGCTTTAAGCGATGTGGCATCCAGTTGTGAATCATCGATGACGGGCAGCGCGGGATAATGTTTTTGTATTGCCCGGGCAAACACACCGCTGCCGGTTTCAGTAATGCATAGTCCGTCAACAAAAACCGGCGTGCTGTTCAGCCCGCAACTGGGTGAGCGGCTTTTAAAAATAAAACCGGATAACCGGGCAAGTTGTGCAGGCTTGCTCGCGCAGTATTGGCGCATGATGTCCGTTACATCAATCGATGCATCATCACGACCAGTAAGTCTGGGGGTTTCAATGCTACCGGTCAGTTGCACCGGCGGTCGGGGAATGGAAAGCCCGGCCTCAACTTCGGGGCAGACCGGAACAAATTCAAAAACCGGTGCAAGTTGTTCAAGAATAATTTGACTGGCTTTTGACTGACCATCGTAACGCACCGCATCACCCAGCAGGCATTGGCTGATCCCTACCAATGGCGCTTTGTTTAGCAATTGTTATCGGCCCATTTGTATTGTTCTCTTAGTATGTTAAAGCTGTGTGCTATATGCTCATCGTGTTGTAATCGTCCGCAAATAATCCCTGGTGCTATATTGATGTCTGCAGCGAAGTTGCATATGGCCTGTATGCTAAAGTCGTTGCGTTTAGTAAATTCAGAATAAGGTTTGGCAGGTATTAATGTGTTGCTAGCAAAGTCATCTGCCTGTTGTTCTTGTTTGCTGGTTTCTTTGTCGGTTTTACCGTCTTCCAGAAAAATCTGGCGTTTGTCGTGTAGTAAAATGTGCCCAATTTCATGAAAAAGGCTGAACCAGAAAATGTCTGCCCAGCTACCGCGAATAGTCATCATTAAAACGGCTTTATCTGTCGTTGCCCAAAAGGTTGCTCCGTGGGTGTAGGTTTTAGCCAGGTGCGGTAACATTACTAGTGCTACGCCAACGTCTGCTAGCATTTTTGTTAACTTTTGCTGAAAATTGTTGTGCTCAAGGGTTAGTTTTCGTAGCTCAGGCAGCAGGGTTTTCAGGGCTTTTTTGTCAAATGTTTTTGTTTGAATTTGTTCGGCCATCAAAGCTCCGGCGCGCAACCAGGCAGCAAGAGCTTCGTGTGATAAATTTTGTTGTTTGCTCTTACGAAAAGCTGGAGCATAGGAGCGAACTCTGGGCAGGTTATCTAGAGAAGCTACGCCGTAAAATTGGCGTAATTCTTTAACTTTTTCTACCGGTTTGCGGGTTTTTGTTACCCAGCCGTGTTTTGCCATTTCAGCATAGGGGTAACGGCTAACGTCTTTAGCTTCTTTTTCTATTTGCTGTTGAGCCTGTTGCCGGGCACGGGTTAATTGATAATTTGCCTCCAGCCCTGTCCAGATGTGAGCAGGTACTCCCAGGACTTGTTCTAGTTGTATTGCAGTATCAGGGGTGATGGCTTTGATACCTTTGATGATTTCGCTAATGGCCTGCACTGGCCGCCCCATGCGTTTTGCCAGATCGGCCTGGTTCAGCCCCTGTTCGGTGGTGGCTTCCAGCAGGTATTCACCTGGAGGTATCGCCAAGTCGGAATAATATTGTTGATTAGTCTCCATAATGTTTACTTACCTCCTCAATCATCACAATTTCCAGTAAGGTGCCGCTGTGCTTAAAAATCAACCGGTAAAAGCCGGTGAGGTTGATAGCATATTGCCCTTTTTTTTCACCTTTAAGCGGGTGGCAGCGAAGCCCGGGGAGTTTCATGAGTTCATCCAGATTCTGTGATTGCTGGATTATGTCTATACGTTGTATGTATTTACAAGCAATTTGTTCGCCAAAAGTTTTGTTGGCTTTGCGGTATTGCCGGTAACAAGTTTCAAGTTGCCTGGTTTTGAATTTGACAATCAATTTGCAGTCCTTGCTACGGTTTGATTCATTATAATGTAGTTCACCCTAAAGGTGAATATATATTGTGTTTTTGTTATGTTGAAAAACAGAAGTTTTTATTCTGTCAAATGGCGATAGATTGCCTGAATTACATATTCATGAAGGTTTTACTTCTTTGCGCCCATGGCAATTGCGCGTTCCCGTGATTTATTTGCTTCCACCGCCAGCTTGCCGGCATCCCAGTTTGGTGTGGTTTCGGGCCAGCCGAACATGTGTGCGGTAAGGATTTCGCACAGTGCGTCGATGTGGTCGCTGTTATCGTTCAGGCAGGGGATGTAGTTGAAGTTTTCACCGCCGGCTTCGATGAACAGGTGTTTGTTTTCCATCTGGATTTCTTCCAGGGTTTCCAGGCAGTCGGCGGCAAAGCCGGGGCAGAGGATGTCGACGTTTTTGATGCCGGTGTCCGGCAGTTCCTGCAGCGTGACGCTGCAATAAGGTTGCAGCCAGGGTTCACGGCCAAAGCGGGACTGGAATACGACTTTCCATTCGCTTTCGTTGAGCGCCAGTTTGTCGGCCACCAGTCTGGCGGTTTTCTGGCAGTGGCAGAAATATGGGTCGCCGTTGTCGACATAGCGTTGCGGAATGCCGTGAAATGAAAACAGCAGCAGCTCGCCACGTGGTTTCTCGCGCCATTGTTTTTTGATGCTGTTGGCCAGTGCTTCGATGTATTTCGGGTGGTCGTGGTACTGGTTGATCATGCGCAGGTCGGGCAGCCAGCGCCAGCCCTGAAGAATGTCGGTCACCTGATCGAATACGGCAGCGGTGGTGGTGGCGGAATATTGCGGGTACAGCGGTAAAACCAGCAGACGGCGGGCACCGGCCTTGCGCAGGCCTTCCAGGCCTTCCTTGATGGAGGGTTTGCCATAGGTCATGGCCATGTCGGCGATGACGTGACCGCGAAAACGCTCTTCCAGTTTTTTCTGTATCGCCCGGGTTTGCAGGCGGGTGAAATGCAGCAGCGGCGAGCCGTCTTCAGTCCAGATTTTCTGGTAGGCTTTGGCGGCGCGTGCCGGGCGGATGCGCAGGATGATACCGTGCAGCACCAGCCACCACAGCAGGCGGTTGCTCTCGACCACGCGTGGGTCGGCTAAAAATTGCGCAAGGTATTTGCGTACAGCGGAGGGGGTCGGTGCTTCGGGCGAGCCCAGATTGACCAGAAGGATGCCCAGTTTTTCCTGCGGGCCATGTTGATAACGGATTTTTTCAGACACGTTTCACGATTGATTTAGGGTTGCGGTACGAGCTTGTGGGCGAAGAGTGACAGATTTGCCCTTGATGCTCAAGTAATTCCTCAGTGCCTGGCTTAATTATATTGATAGAGCTGTCCTTAAGATTAAGGTAATATACCGCCCATTATTTTTGTAGACGTTCTGGAGTTCCCATGCCTACCAGGCTTGTTGTACCTAATGAGATTGCCCCCGGCGAACGACGCATTGCGTTGGCACCGGATGTGGCTAAAAAGCTGAGCGCCACCGGTGTCAGTGTTGCCCTGCAGCAGGGTGCTGCGCTGTCGTCTTATTTTAAAGACGAAGATTTTGTTGATGTCGAGATCGTTGCTGATGCAGCGACACTCTATAAGGACGCGGATCTGATTTTTAAAGTGATGCCGCCGACACTGGACGAGCTGAAGCTGATGAAAGATGGCTGCACCGTGGTTGGTTTTATGGTGCCGAGCAAAAACGCTGAGATGATGCAGCTGATGTGTGAGAAAAAAATCACCTCGCTGGCAATGGAACTGGTGCCGCGCATCACCCGTGCGCAATCCATGGACGCGCTGTCGTCACAGGCCTCAATCGCCGGTTACATGGGTGTGCTGATGGGCGCACAGTTAGCGCCGGTTTTCTTCCCCATGCTGACCACGGCAGCGGGCACCATCCGTCCGGCGAAGGTGCTGGTGATCGGTGTTGGTGTCGCCGGTTTGCAGGCGATTGCCACCGCGAAACGTCTGGGCGCGATTGTTGAAGCCTACGATGTGCGTTCGGCGACGCGTGAGCAGGTGGAATCACTGGGTGCCAAATTTATCGATACCGGCGTTTCTGCTGACGGCGAAGGTGGTTATGCGCGTGAGCTGACCGAGGATGAAAAACAGCAGCAGCAGGATGTGCTGGCAAAACATATCGCGATGGCCGATGTCATCATCAGTACGGCAGCGATTCCCGGTCGGCCTTCGCCGAAAATCATTACTGAAGCCATGGTTGAAGATATGAAAACCGGCTCGGTGATTGTTGACCTGGCTTCGGAAGGCGGTGGTAACTGTGAGCTGACCAAACCCGGCGAAACATTCGAATACAAAGAGCGCGTGACTATTCACGGCCCGCTGAATGTGCCCGGTGAGCTGCCGATTCACGCCAGCGAGATGTATGCCAAAAATTTATTTAATCTGGTGTCGCCATTCATTAATGAGGGTGAGCTGGCGCTGGATTTTGAAGACGATGTGATCGCCGGTTGTGTGTTGACCCGCGATGGTGCCATTGTGCATGCCCAGTATAAAAAATAAGCTGAAAAAAATAAGCCCTATTTTTAAAGAGTTAAAAACATGATTGAAGGTTTACCCGCGTTATACATATTTATGCTTTCGGCCTTTACCGGCTACGAAGTGATCAGCCGTGTGCCGGTTATTTTGCACACGCCGTTGATGTCCGGCTCCAACTTTATCCACGGCATTGTGCTGGTGGGTGCCATGATTGTCATGGGCAGTGCTGAAGGCGCGCTTGAATTGACTATCGGTTTCATCGCCGTGGCGATGGCGGCCGGTAATGCGGTTGGTGGTTATGTGGCAACAGTGCGTATGCTGGAGATGTTCCAGCATAAGCCGAAAAATGAGGGAGCGTCGTCATGAGTTACCTTATTGATGCGGTTTATTTTCTCACTGCGGCCATTTTTATCATTGGCCTGAAACAGATGTCATCACCGGTGACCGCGCATCGCGGCATTGTCTGGGCGGGCATCGCCATGGTTATTGCTTCGCTGGCAACTTTCGGCGCGCCGCAGATCAGTCTTGAAGTCACCAGTATTAACCTGCAGCTGATGCTGGTGGCGATTGCTGCTGGTTCGACCGTGGCTTATATTTCGGCCAAACGTGTTGCCATGACCGACATGCCGCAGATGATTGCCATGTACAACGGTATGGGTGGCGGCGCGGCGGCGGCCATTGCGGCAGTGGAGCTGGTGAAGTTGTCTTCCGGTGCCGAGAGCCATGGTTTAACCATTCAGATTCTGGCCGTGCTGGGCGCGGTAATCGGCGCGGTTTCTTTCTCCGGTTCTGCGGTGGCGTTTGCCAAGTTGCAGGGCATCATGAAAAAGACGCTGCGTTTGCCGATGCACCAGATCATCAATATTGGTTTGTTTATTGCGGTTATTGTATATGGCTACCTGGTGGCGACCGGTACGCCAAGTTTTGAGCACGTACTGATCTTTTTCGTGCTGGCGCTTGTTCTGGGTGTAATGGTGACGCTGCCTATCGGTGGTGCGGATATGCCGGTGGTTATTTCACTGTTTAACGCATTGACCGGCCTGGCGGTTGCTTTCGAAGGTTTTGTATTAAACAACGCGGCGATGATTATCGCCGGTACCGTGGTCGGCTCTTCCGGCACGCTGTTGACGCAGTTGATGGCGAAAGCGATGAACCGTCCGATCTCCAACGTGTTGTTCAGCAGCTTCGGCAGTGATGGCGGCGCGGCAGCAGAAGAAGAAATCGAAGGCAGTATGAAAGAAATTCAGGCCAACGATGCCGCTATCATGATGGCTTACGGTCAGAAGGTGATCATCGTGCCGGGTTACGGCATGGCGGTGGCGCAGGCGCAGCACAAGCTGAAAGAGATGGGCGATTTGCTGGAAGCGCGTGGTGTCGAAGTCAAATATGCAATTCATCCGGTGGCCGGTCGTATGCCGGGCCATATGAATGTATTGCTGGCGGAAGCCGGTGTTGATTATGACAATATTCTCGATCTGGAAGAGATTAATCCTGAATTTCCGACCGCCGATGTGGCACTGGTGATCGGTGCCAATGACGTGGTCAATCCGGTGGCGCGTAGCAATCCGGACAGTCCGATCTATGGCATGCCGATTCTGGATGCGGACAAGGCGCAGAACGTAATCGTCATCAAACGTGGTAAAGGCGCAGGTTTCTCCGGCATCGAAAACCACCTGTTCTATGCTGACAATACGCGCATGCTATACGGCGATGGCCAGAAAGCGGTGGCAGAATTAATCGCTGGTATCAAAGCGTTGTCATAATATGAGCGGAAACTGCTGAAATAAAAAAGCCTCGAATTCGAGGCTTTTTTATTGCCTGACAGGTTTTACAGTTGTTGTATTAGATGTGAAACGATTTGCTCGATGTGGCTGTAATAAATATCTGCTTTGCCAGTCATCACCGCAATAATATTGAAAGCAACGAACGTGGATGAAATAATCAGTGCGACCGCCATCTGTTTTCCCGGATGCATCATGGTTTTCTCCCCTGTGGAATTTTCGAAAAAATTTATCTTTGAACATGGTTCGTAAGTGAGGCTGCAGCGTATCGGCTGTACTTATGCTGCGGCTTTAACTATTCCAGCAAGTTATGAAAATTTGATGATTTATCTATGACGGTTTGATTAAAAAAATGTGTCACGCCCCGGTTTATGGCGTAAGTTACCGCCCCTGTAAAATGCACGAGAATTTTCAGCGCTGCTTTAAATCGTGTAATATTCCGGTATTAACAGATACAGGTTTTTAATGAATTCGGAGGGCTGGCATGAGGACGATACTGGTTTTAAACGCAAAAGGCGGTTGTGGAAAAAGTACCATTTCGACTAATCTGGCAAGTTATTTTGCAGCTGAGATGGGTAAGAAAGTGGTGCTGGCTGATTATGATCCACAGGAGTCCAGCATGGCATGGCTGGAAGCGCGAGATGAAACGCAACCACATATTGAAGGTATTGCTGCGCATAAAGATCCACTGCGTGTGGCGAAAGACACGGACTATGTCATCATGGATGCGCCAGCGCGTGTGCACGGCAAAGAGCTTACTCAGCTGATGCGCAAAGTCGAGACGGTACTGTTTCCGGTTCTGCCGTCACCTATTGACATGCGCGCTGCGATAAAATACATGGCAGAAGTGCAGAAGAATGGTCGTGTTGCCCGCAAGGAAGTAAAGATTGGTGTGGTTGCCAACCGTGTGCGTGAGAACACGATTATTTTTTCAGAGCTTTATGATTTCATTAAATCAATGAAGCTGCCTTACGTTGCCACATTGCGCGATACGCAAAATTATATTCGTGCAGAAGAACGGGGTCTGGGTATTTTTGAAATGGCACCATCGCAGGTTTATCAGGATCTGGAAGACTGGAAGCCGCTAACCCGATGGCTGCGCAGTAAACGTAGTATGCCGTAGTTATTGAAAATAAAAAAATATTTCATTACGAAGAGTGCAAGATTTGCGCTCTTTGTTTTTATGCTGAACTTTTATTATGTTTATCGCCAAAGATTTAAATCAATTCAAAACCCTGTTTGTCAGTCAGCTGAAAAACATGCTGTCTGATGACGAGCTGGGCGCGTTTATTCTGGTGCTGGCAAATAGTCACCAGGACACATTTTTAAATATGGCGTTGAAAGAGGATTTAGGAAAAATGTTTGTCGCGCTGAAAGAAAAGTTTCTCGCAGGAAAACTCAAGGCGACACAGGATGATATCGATGTCTTCAGGCAGTTGCTTGATCTGGACCTGGGTGGTGTTCCTGTCTGGCATTCAAAAAAAACTGGTGACTGGGAAATTGTTTACAACGCGATGCGCAAGTTGCGTCCGGCACGTTCCTCGTCAGAAATTTTATCGTCGATAAAGCAGCCGTATGATGCAACAGGGTTTCATTTTAACAGGCCGTTTTTAAAGCCGGAAATTTTATGGGAAGGTGAACATAACGGTTTTAACTCACGCGTATTGTTTAATAAGTTTCCGTTTTCAGATTATCATCTGCTTATCGTGCCCGCGCCTGAAAAAAACTGTTCGCAACTGTTGACGCAGGAAATGCACCAGTATGCGTTTTCACTGGTGAAGGAAATGATCGACGTGTTTCCCGGCTTCGGCATTGGTTTTAACAGTCTTGCTGCCGGTGCATCGGTTAATCATTTTCACTTTCAGGGGTTTGTTCGAGAGCAGGCGTTCTCGATAGAAAAATCTTGCTGGTCGTTTAAATCGGGAAGTGTCGATTATCCTCTGCATGTGAAATGTTTTTCTGATGAGCAAGGTTCGTGGGAATATATCGAAGCGCTGACAGAAAAAGATATTGCCTTTAACTGTCTGTATCGAGGCGATGCCTGTTATGTGGTGCCAAGAAAATACCAGGGTACGATCACATTGCCGGACTGGTTATCTGGAGCCGGCTGGCTTGATGTGGCAGGCTCAATAACGGTGTCTGATGAAAACACGTTTTGTTCGATTGATAAAGATGCCGTTGAAAATGCGCTGGCCTTGTTGTCTGAATGAAATTGTTTTTATAAAGCCGCCGTAAATATTTGAAGCGTTCTAAATATTTCTGGTAATTTGTCGGTGTTGTTTACGTTTTTTATTGCGTCTATTCTGCTTTTATACGTGTTATTAGAATTACTCTTTTTTATTCTGCTTTTTATGTAACCTGGGTTACGGAGCTTGCGTGACCCAGGTTACATAAAAACACAAATATTCATCCAATCATCTAGCTGATCTTTTTTTTGTGGCTGTAAATGTCGAGCTGTTTTACATGTTCGGGTTAATATCTGCCCATGGTCAAGCTTGAATAGATAAATGTCAATATATGTCAAGGCCTTATCTGTCCTGGCCCGTTATTTGCTCATGTTTTGTTTCGTAGCTTAAGTGTAAAAACATTTTTGCCTGTTAAATAATCTAATCTTTTAATTATTCTAATAAATAAAAACATAGCGTGGAGAAAATCGAATGAAGAAAAAAATCTTAACTGGATTAGCGGCTGTAGCATTTTTGCTTTCTGCAACATCGTCGTTTGCGGGGCGTGGTCATATGCTGTACAACCCAAACCCTGAGCCGTTAACAATCGTCAATACTATTTCGGAAGTTGATGGTGCTGTTGCTGGTTTTATTGATTCTGACGGTAACGTTAATGGTGATATGTACAACCCTGATAATGTAAGTATTATTTATCCGATTTCTGGAAAAATATATGCAACGGTTACTGATGGTCGTACCGGTGAAAGTCTGGGTGCTTTTAAACAGTCAGGTACCATTGAAGCAACGGTTTCTTTTAGTACATTGTTTTTTGGTTTAATGGGTGACTGGGGTCTGCTGCCAGAAACATTGCCGTGGACGATGGTAGAAGAAACTATCAAGGTTAATGGTTCGACTTTTGTTTTTGAAGAAGAGTTAACCGGTCGTGCATTTCCACGGTTGGGCCCTGTTGAGGATCCATCTGTAACGGGAACCATGGCTTTGCGCATGTCAGGCTGTGCCGGTCTTCGTGAAATCAGTGGTGAAGGCGATTATGCCGGTAAGGTAGGTACTTTATGTCTGAACGGTACTTTTACTTTTGATCAGCAGTTTAATGGTAAAGGTGTTTCAAACTGTACTTTGGTATTGCATGATCCTCTTCAGTAATTAGAGTGGCAATTTTTTATACCATAAAACAAGGGCGAATTATTCGCCCTTGTTTTATGGTAGGTTTTAATTGTGGCTGACAAACAAAGCCGTTTTTTTATTTTAGTTGTCGGAGCCTGTTGCTGTGCCGATTCGTCTGGTAGATAAAGCAAGGTTGTCGATATAAAGATGCATGTTGGAGGG
>WFOC01000109.1 GCA_015488295.1 Gammaproteobacteria bacterium | reverse complement strand
TGTTTCCATTCCCAGATTTTTTCGGTGAATTTTTCGCGACCGTAATCGTGGCGGGTTTTGCCCTCGGCGTTGATCAACCGTTCTACCACCATCTGGGTGGCGATGCCGGCGTGGTCGGTGCCTGCCTGCCATAAAGTATTGTGGCCTTTCATGCGGTGGTAGCGCACCATGGAGTCCATGATGGTGTCCTGAAAGGCATGCCCCATGTGCAGGCGACCGGTGACGTTGGGTGGCGGAATCATGATGCAGAAATTTTCGCAGTCGGTTTTCTCGCTGCCGGTTTCTGTTGCACTGCTTTCGCAGGCAGGATCGGCATTAAAATAACCGTTGTTTTCCCAGAATTCGTACCACTTACCTTCGATGGCTTGCGGGTTGTAGGTTTTTCCCATTTCGGACATGTTTATGAACTCGGTTGAGCAGGTTTAAAAGTGCGGTTTAAAGCGGCGAATTATACAACATGACGCGCTGTGATGCTGTAGTTGAATGTGTGGCAGTGGCTTGAGAAGCTGGTTTTACTGGTTGTTGTTTTTTGTTGTTAAGGGGAGTTTGCAGTTGGCAGTTATCAGTTGGCAGTAAATGCAAAAACATATTGTCCACAGATGAACACAGATGAAAATAAAGAATAATTTTTGTAGGGCGGCACTGCCCGCCAGTTATTGCCTGATTAAGCCGCGCTCTGTCAGGCAATGCCTGACCTACCTTGTTCCACCGAAATAATATTTTGCTTTTATCTGTGTTTATCTGCGTTCATCTGTGGATACAAAAGTTTTTTGTTCGTCAGCCTGTTCCTGTAGTGCCAGCCTTAGCCGCGTGCGTAACTGCTGTTCCAGTTCGGGCATCATCTGTGTGACGACATCGTCGATGATCCGGTCGAGATCAAGGTTGATGGTTGGCTCGGTAATGGCGGCGGTCTCGTTGATGTTCTCCGGCAATTCATTTTGCTCTTCGTCTGAGTGGTTTTCATCGGCGTTGATGGTTTCTGACGATGTCTCGTTTTTGCTTTGCGGTTCGAGGCTTTGTTCAGCGTCGTCTTCGAGCGGGTAAGTGATGAGGGCTGATTCAAAAACCGCCGGGGCATCGTCCGGCGTTTCATTTTCTACCGTTTCGACGGTTTCGGTATCAATCGCTATATCTTCATCGATGACCTGATCTGCGACCTGTTCGATGCTGCCAATCTCGGGCTCGGCATCATCGATGTTAATTTCGATTTCGGCAGTGGTTCCCTTGAACAGGTCCAGCGTGTTGTCGTCCTCCTGCATCTCATCGGTAATGACTATTTTTTCGTGAACACCTGCCATCTCGTCGTTTTCGTCCTTGATGATGTCATCGAGTACGGGGATGTTTTCTGGGTCGTAGTCAGGCATGGCTTTCTACCGATTTCTTTATTTGTTTGACTCGACTTTGTCCAGCACATATTGTGCGAGCAGACCGACCGGTCGCCCGGTTGCGCCTTTTTCTTTGCCGCTCTTCCAGGCCACGCCGGCGATGTCGAGATGCGCCCAGTGGAATTTTTTGGTGAAGCGTGACAGGAAGCAGGCGGCGGTGATGGTGCCCGCGCCCTTGCCGCCGATGTTGGCGATGTCGGCAAAGTTACTCTTCAGTTGATCCTGATAATCATCCCACAGCGGCAGTTGCCAGCAGCGGTCGCCGCTGGTCTGGCCGGCAGAGAGCAGGTCGTTTGCCAGCGGATTATGGTTACTGAGCAGGCCGGCGGGATGCGCGCCTAATGCAACGATGCAGGCACCGGTTAAGGTGGCAATGTCGATGACTACATCAGGATCAAACTTTTCGGCGTAGGTTAGCGCGTCACATAATATGAGTCGGCCTTCGGCATCAGTGTTTAAAATTTCAATGGTCTGGCCGGACATGCTGGTGACTACGTCACCGGGGCGGGTGGCGATGCCATCGGGCATGTTTTCTACGGTGGGGATGATGCCAACGATATTGATCGGCAGTTGCAGTTCGGCGCAGGCGCTGAGTACACCGATAACGCTGGCCGCGCCGCACATGTCATATTTCATCTCGTCCATGGCCGCGCCGGGTTTCAGGCTGATGCCGCCGGAATCGAAAGTGACCCCTTTGCCAACAAAAACGATGGGTGCCTGTTTTTTATCGCCGGCGGAATATTCCATGGTGATCAGCTTGCCGGGTTCGCGGCTGCCTTTGGAAACTGACAGCAGTGCACCCATGCCGAGTTTTTCCATGTCCTTTTCTTCCAGCACGGTAGTTTTTATGGCATCGTGCTGGGCATCGAGTTTGAGCGCCTGTTTTGCCAGATAGTCCGGGGTGCACATGTTGCCGGGCAGGTTGCCCAGATCTTTCGCCAGATGAATGCCGGCGGAAATGGCCATGCCCTGACGCACTGCCTGCTCACCCAGCATCAACTGGCCGCGACCGTTGACGCTGAAAATGAATTTACGCAGCGGCCGGCGCGGTTCATCTTTTTTGGATTTGAGCTGGTTGAATTTGTACAGGCACTCGTCGATGGCTTCAATGGAGTGCTGGATTTTCCAGCTGATGTCCTTGCGTTTGACTGGTACCTCGGTGAGGTAGGAAGCAATCTCGGTCGCGCCGCTGGCTTCCAGCCGCTTTACCATGTTGCAGTTTATTTTGTAGAAAGTGTTGACGGTGATGTCTTTTTCTTTGCCACAGCCGACCAGCAGTACGCGGTCGCATAATGTGTTTTCAACATTGTGCAGTAGCAGGGTGTTGCCCAGGTCACCCTCGATCTCGCCGCGGCGTACCAGGTTGGAGATGTAGCCGTTGCTGACCTTGTCGATGATTTTGGCTGAGGAAGAAAGTTTTCGTGAGGCATAAACCGGGATCACAACACATCCAATACGTTGTTTTTCGGGGTTTCCGCTTTTTACTGTATATTCCATGGGAGCTCCGCAATAAATAAAATGTGTTTTGATTTTCTAAGCTAAAAATAAATAGTGAGGATTGTATGCAATTTGAACTACCGGGGGTAGTTAAATGTTCGTTTTTTAGGTCATTCTTGAGTTATCTCATGAATTATTATTAGTAGTAGAAGTTTTCAGGGTAAACTTCTGTAATTACAGGGGTTAAAAAAAACAGGCCGCCGGCATCGCATGAAGCTGACCATAATCGACAAATATATTGCAAAAGAGTTGCTGGTTTCCTGCCTGTCAGTGCTTTTTATTTTGCTGCTCATCGTGCTTAGTACTGAACTGGTGCATCTATTAAGCTGGGTATCACAGGGATTTATCCCGCTTCCTGCATTGATTCCTTATTTAATTAACAGTCTTTTTGAATTTGCGGTGGTGCTAATTCCGCTTAGTCTGCTGATGGGCATATTGATTGCTTTTGGCCGGCTTTATCGCGACAGTGAAATGGCGGCGATCATGTCGGCCGGTATCGGGCCGTTGCAATGGTATCGGCCATTGATGATGGTGGCGGTGCCGGCAACCGTTTTGTTACTGCTGCTGATGATGTTTGTCAGGCCGATGCTGACTATTCAGCGTGCGCAGATTACGGCTGAAATAAAGAGTACAGCAGAAGTTGATACTTTGCTGGTGGGGCAGTTTAATCGTGCCAGCAAAGGTGGCGGTGTGTTGTTTCTGGAGTCGTCTGACAAAGACAGTAAACAGATTGATAATGTATTTTTTGAACAACGTCGTGAGGGCCGGACGCACGTTGATCTGGCGGCGAGTACCAGCAGCCACTATAACGAAGATGGCCGGCGTTACATGGTGATGTACGATGGCACACATTATGTTGGTAACGCGGGTGATGCTGATTTCAGGATTATTAAATACAAAGATTACGGTGTTTACGTTGCTAAAAAACAGGTAGCGGCACATTTTTCTGAAAAGTCCAAAAGTATTGCCGAGCTCTGGCATTCAACTGCGCCAAAAGATCAGGCTGAACTGCAATGGCGCTTTTCGCTGCCGCTGGCCACCATTATTGTTGCTTTCATGGCGCTGCCGTTGAGCCGTACTGATCCGCGCAGTGGCCGCTATGCCAAACTTGCGCTGGCCCTGATTCTGTATCTGGTGTATTCCAATTTTCTGGGTGTTGCTCAAACCTGGATTGTGCAGGAGAGAGTTCCGCTCTGGGTTGGTATCTGGTGGGTGCATCTGATCGCCATAATTTTTACTTTTTATCTGTTAAAGCGCAGTGGTTATTTTCTGGGTTTGAGATCCGGCGGTTTTTCTTCGAAGGTAAAGGGGGTGCAGAGTGGTTCTTGATCGCTACATTGCTAAAGCCGTTGTCACCGGGTGTTTGATGGCCTGTTTTATTATGCTGTCAATTTTTGCTTTTGTTGATTATGTCTCGCAGTTAGACAGCGTCGGCACCGGTGATTATGGGGCGCTGCAAGCGGCGGTTTTTGTTTTGCTGCGTTTGCCACAGCGATTATACGACCTGTCGCCGTCGATCCTGTTACTTGGTGGTATTTTGTCGCTGGGCGCGATGGCGGCAAATTCTGAATTGATCGTGATGCGGGCATCGGGTATCAGCACCATGCGTATCACACGCTCGGTGTTGCAAACCGGTTTTGTGATTGCCATTCTGGTGGCCTTGCTGGGTGAGTACATCGTGCCATCGGCGACCAGAACAGCAACCGCTTATCGTGCGCAGGCGATTGAGAAAAAACTGATTGTCAGCAGCAGCAATGATATCTGGGCGCGCGATGGCAACCGCTATGTCAATGTGAAGCAGATATTGCCTGATCATCAGTTAAGAGACATTTATGTGTATGAGCTTGATGACAGGCAGCAGTTAAGCGCGATGATTTATGCGGAACATGCACAATACCAGGATGAAGAGTGGGTGCTGGATAATATAAAACGCTCACAAATCTCCCTCGATGGTGTCACTACCTCGTTTGAAAAACAGCTGAAACTGAAGCGCCTGATTCTTCTGGAGCTGTTTACTGTGCTGGAGTTGCGTTCAAAAGATATGTCGGCGGCTGAGTTGCTGACGTACAGCCGGTATTTGCAGGATAACAAACTGGATGATAGTGAATACAAGCTGGCCTTCTGGATAAAAATATTCACCCCGTTTACCTGTCTGGCGATGCTGTTGATTGCGATGCCGATTGTGTTTTCGACCTCGCCGCGAAGTGGTGGAGTCGGCCAGCGCTTGATGCTGGCGCTGTTTATTGGCGTTGTTTATTTTGTGGTTAATCGTTCTATCAATCACCTGGGGCTGGCATTGAATGTTGCTCCGGTTTTGAGTGCCGCAATACCGTTGCTGCTGGTGACCGTTGTCAGCCTGTATTTTATGCGGCGGGTGAATTGACAAACCTGCCGGACGATTTATTTCTTTTCGCGTAAATCGATCAACACGGTTTTGCTGATCATGTCATGCCAGCTTCTGTTTTTCTTGTCGAACAGCGCCCATAAAAAACCCAGTCCAAAAATGCCCCAGGAAATGAGCGCGCTAAAAAAGCGTATGGCAGCAATTTTCCAGTTAATGGGTGTGTTGCTGCCGTCATCGCGTTGTAATTGTATGCGCCAGGTTTTCATGCCCAGTGATTGACCACCGTGAATCCAGAACCAGGCAAAGTAAAGATAGTTCAGTCCAAAAACCAAAAGCACGAAGACCGGGTACAACATGTCATTCGGTTCAACGGCTTTACCGTGATTTAGTGCTGTGGCTATCATCGAGACTACAAAAAGAATCGCAAGCAATAAAAAACCGTCATAAAAAATGGCAAACAGGCGTCTGAATAAACCGGCGTATACAGGTTGGGTTTTTGTTGGTTCAGTCATAAAAGTAGGTGTCAGTGGTGATCGGTGTCAGGCAAGGTTTTACAGGCGGTCTATGTTATCAGGAAACCTTGTATTTGGTTAAGTATGATATATGCTCGTGACAAGGAATTCATAACACTAAAGCCACCCGGGATGTTCGAGAGATACTTATGAAAATTCAAAGCAAGATTCTGTCAGCCGTTGTATTGTCCATCTGTTCACACGCCGCTTTTTCCATTCCATTTACCTTTGAAGGCCGGTCGCTTGGCATGGGCGGGGCATCTGTTGCTACCGCCGATCTGGCAACGGCTGCCTGGGCAAACCCGGCGATGCTGACCCGGCAGCGACCGAATGATGACTTCTCATTATTGATTGGCGTTGGTGCGTTTGTCAGGGATGATGATGACCTGATTAGTGATATTGATGATTTTCAGGCGGCGGATAGTCGCCGGAAAACTGCGCAAGCGACGGGTGATGTGTCCGGAGAAGCTGCCGCTGCACTGGATATGGCAAATATTATCGCTGGTATCGATGGTAAAGATATGGCGGTTGATGCCTCAGGTGTGGCGGCCGTCGGCATGGCGTTTGATAAATTTGCTATGGCGTTGAGTGTTCGTGCAGATGCTATTGCTGCGGGAACGGTTACCAACCTTTCACAAACGCCAGCACAGGTAGTCGACCCCAATTTTAATACTCTTAACCTGGAGGGCGTGATCGCTACCGAGTTTGGAGTCTCGTTTGCCAAAAAGTTTCGTTTTTATAACAAGCGGGTATCTCTCGGCATCAAGCCAAAGCTTGTGGATTTGCAGGCATTTGTTTATCGTGATGCCATCCTTAATAGCAACAGTCTGGGTGATGTTTTTGATGACGGAAAAAAATCTGACCTGGGTACATTTACTTCGTTTGATCTGGGTGCGGCCGTTGAATTAACGGATTCCTTGCGTCTGGGATTGAATATTCGCAATCTGCTTACTGATGAGTTTGACCTGGGCGGTACAAAATTAAATTTTGATACCAGTACCCGCATCGGTCTTGCTTACCATAACCGGATGATGACGCTGGCTGTTGATTATGATCTGACAGAGAATAAACCGTTGTTAGCGAACCCTGTATTTGATGATTTAAAAACACAGTATCTGGCGGTTGGTGCAGAGTTTAATGCGTTTAGCTTTGCACAGTTGCGTGTTGGTGCAAGGAAGAATCTGGCAAGTGGTATTTCATCTGGTGCTAAAGATACAGCGTTAACTGCAGGTATTGGTTTCTGGTTAGGCTTTAATCTGGACGTTGCTGCGATCTTTACAAATAACTCTGTTGGTGGGTTTGTACAAACGGGTTTCAGGTTTTAATGCTGGGTTAGATGAAAGCTTCAATGTGTGAATAAAAAAGAAAGTTAAAAATGTTTTTCATGGCTTAAGTGTTTTATTTAACTGATAAAAAAGATTTGTAAATTGCAATAAAAGTTTGCTAAATTAGAATAACGTTTTATACTTTTGAACGTAACTCACTAAAGGGGACTTCGAAGATGGCTGGTACAACAAAGAAAAAAGCAACAAAGAAAAAAGTGGCTAAGCGTAAAGCACCTGCTAAACGCAAAGTAGTTAAGAAAAAAGTAGCGAAGCGTAAAGCGCCTGCTAAACGTAAAGTAGTTAAGAAGAAAGTAGCGAAGAAAAAAGTCGCTAAAAAAACAGTTAAGAAAAAAGTAGCCAAGAAGAAGGTTGCCAAGAAAAAAGTGGCGAAGAAAAAGGTCGCCAAGAAAAAAGTAGTTAAAAAGAAAGTAGCGAAGAAGAAGGTCGCCAAGAAAAAAGTAGCATCTAAAACAACAGCTGCTGCCAAAAAAGCGGCGGCGGCTAAAAAGAAAGCTGCTGTTAAGAAAAAAGCAGCTGCAGCCAAAAAACGTGCTGCAGCAGCCAAGAAAAAGGCGGCCGCAGCAAAAAAAAAGGCCGTAGCCGCTAAGCGTAAAGCATTAGCGGCAAAGAAAAAGGCTGCTGCTGAACGTAAAGCAAAAGCAAGAGTAAACGCGGCAGCTGCCAAGCAGAAACTGCGTGATCGTGTAGCTGCTGCGGCTTCGGCTGTAGCTGCGGCGAAAGCCGAAGTTGCGACAACCAGGAAACGTCAGGATCTTTTGATCAAAATGGCTGAGAAGAAAGAAGCCGCCGTTGCCCGGTTTGTGGAAAGCTGGTCCAGGAAGGAAATGGCCAAGATTGACAAGGCCCTTAAACCAAAACGCCGTAAACGTCGCTAGAAGCGAGCCGTTAGTAGCTAACGGCTATACAAAAAAGCCACTCATTCACATGAGTGGCTTTTTTTTCGCCTATAATGCGTACATGGCTAAGTTTGACCAGATCCCAGTATCCGAACAGCAGATAATCGAGAATTTTATTGATCACCTGTGGATGGAGAATGGTCTGAGTGAAAACACCCTGTCTGCTTATAAAAATGACCTTGCTGGTTTTTCTTTATGGCTTGTCAAAAATGGTAATTCACTAAAGTCTGCAAATACCAGCAGCATTCAGAATTTTCTTGCCTATAACTATAGCGTGCAACAAAAAAGACGCTCTGTTGCGCGTCTGCTATCAAGTCTTCGTCGTTTTTATCTTTACCTGTTTCGTGAGAACCGGATCAATGAAGACCCGACATTGCTTCTTGAATCCCCAAAAGGCGAGCATTCATTGCCGATGTCTTTAAATGAGCAGCAGGTTGAAGCGCTATTATCCGCTCCTGATCCTGATGATGATCTTGGCCTGAGAGATCGTGCCATGCTGGAAGTTTTATACGCCACCGGTTTGCGTGTTAGCGAGTTGATCAGTTTGCAAATGTCGCAGATTTCGATGCAGCAGGGTGTCATTCGGGTTATCGGCAAAGGTAACAAGGAGCGCCTGGTGCCAGTTGGTGAGATTGCCCTGGAATGGTTGCTGAAATATTATCAGTACTCGCGCCCGCAGTTATTAAGAGCGGGTTCGAAGTCTGCCCGCACCGGGGTATCAGGCAGCAGCCAGTGCAGCGAAATGTTTGTTACCCGACGTGGTGCTGCCATGACGCGTCAGGCGTTCTGGTACATGATCAAACGTTATGCCGTGCTGGCGGGCATCAACCCCGAACAATTATCGCCACATACTTTACGTCATGCTTTTGCCACCCATCTGTTAAATCATGGTGCCGATCTGCGTGTGGTGCAGATGTTGCTGGGGCACAGTGATATTTCAACGACACAAATCTACACCCATGTCGCAGACCAGCGTCTGCGCGATATGTATCATAATCATCATCCTCGAGCCTGATGTGTTCTCATTACTGTAATAAAACAGATATATCAAGATGCCACGGAATTAACTATAATCCGCGTTGTCTTGATAACAGGCAATAACCATTCAATTTACTAGTGTGCAATATGAAACTTACATCTTTATTTTTAGTAACCATCTCTTTATTAACATCTTTTATCGTTCATGCTGAAACAGCGGATACCGAAAAACTGAAACAGGCACTGGCGAAAAGCATGCCGAATGTGCAAACAACTAAAATTTCTGCCACACCTATTGAAGGTTTGTATGAAGTAATCGTCGGCTCGCAGGTCGTTTATATGAGTGTCGATGCGCGATATATGATCGAAGGCGATCTGTTTGACCTGAAAACAAAAAAGAATATTAGCGAAAATGCCAAATCATCGATCCGGCTGGCTGCGATAAACAAGCTGGGTGAGGACAACATGCTGATCTACCGGCCTGAAAAAGTGGAAAATGTCATCACAGTAATAACTGATATTGATTGTCCATACTGCCGCCGTCTGCACAGTGAAGTGCCTGATTATCTGAAAAACAATGTTGAAGTGCGATACATTTTTATGCCACTAAAAGGCATGTCTGATATGAGAAAAACGATCAGTGTCTGGTGCTCTGAAGACAAGCAGCTGGCGCTGGACATTGCCAAGGCCGGTGGTGAAATCGAAGATAAAATCTGTGATAACCCGATTAAAGAGCATCTGCAACTGGCGCGCACACTGGGTGTTCGCGGCACACCGGCGATTGTTCTGGAAGACGGCCAGTTACTGCCGGGTTATGTGCCGGTTGATAAGTTGATTGCTGAAATTCGGAAGTGATGAAAAAGTTGGCAGT
>WFOC01000108.1 GCA_015488295.1 Gammaproteobacteria bacterium | reverse complement strand
TTAAAATATCGGGTCGGCTCAGCGTCCCCGCTTGTTAACGGTCTTTTAGACCTTGCGCTCATCGGACTGCTGAACCGGTAATCTGCTGGTAACAGGTTACGAGCCTCACTTTACATTGGAGTCGAATATCATGGAAATTAAACCATACAAGACGCTTGTTAGAACCGATTGGCAATATTCCACCCGCTGAATATGAAAAGTTGTATTATGAGCAAACTGAAGAGTCAGCCATGGTGGCCTGACTCAAGTAAACAGGTCTCCGGAAAACCCGGGGCGATTCATGCTCACTATGATCCCTGATAAACCATCTCATTAAAAATCGCCATAATTGACGAATTAGGTTGAGTTTATTTAATTATTCGCCTAATATGACGAGTTATGAAGATCTCAGAATTGCTAACCGATGAGGCTGTTCTCACCGAACTGGGTGAACGGATAGCGCGTGAGCGAATTAATTTGCAACTGACACAGGCAGAGGCCGCCGCACAGGCGGGTGTGTCGAAACGGACACTTGAACGTATTGAGTCCGGTAACTCGGTGCAGATGTCGAGCTATATCCGACTGCTGCGAGTACTCAAGTTGCTACCTCGACTTGAACAACTGTTGCCTGAATCACAACCAGGTCCGATGGCGTTGTTGCGTCAAAAGGGTAAAGCGCGACAGCGTGCATCGAAGCGCGGAGCTGGTAGCAAGAAGGATCAGCCCTGGTCCTGGGACGATGAGTCATGAGTACACTTGCCGAGGTTAAGCTCTGGGGCAGGACTATCGGCGCTGTATCGCTGGAGGCGGGAAGTGACGTTGCTGCTTTTGAATACGATGCAGATTTCTCACAAAGTGGTATTGAGGTTTCTCCGATTGTGATGCCTCTTTCGCGGCGTATCTATAGTTTCCCCGAATTACCCCACAAAACTTTTTTTGGGCTCCCCGGCCTGCTGGCTGATTCATTACCGGACAAGTTTGGTAATGCGCTGATCGATGCATGGCTGGCTACACAGGGACGGTCGCCCGGCTCATTCAATGCGGTCGAGCGTTTATGCTATATCGGTGAAAGAGGTATGGGAGCATTGGTGTTTGCGCCCGTTACCGGGCCGAGGACCATGCATGCAAAACGTATACAGATTGACAAACTGGTTGAACTTGCTTCGCAGGTGTTAACGCACCGTAATAACCTGCAGGTTTCCTTTGCCAGTGAAGACAGCGAGCAGGCACTCACTGATATACTACAGGTGGGTACTTCAGCCGGTGGAGCAAGAGCAAAGGCAGTGATTGCCTGGAACCCGAAAACTAATGAAGTACGTTCCGGTCAGGTGTCTGCCGAGGAGGGTTTTGAATACTGGTTGCTTAAGTTTGACGGTGTCAGTGGCAACAAGGACAAGGAACTGGAAGACCCGCAGGGTTATGGCGTTATCGAATATGCGTATTATCTGATGGCACGTGATTGCGGTATCGATATCAGCGAGTGCCGGTTATTTGAAGAGAATGGTCGCAGGCATTTCATGACGCGACGTTTTGACCGGCAGGTTGGTGGTGAAAAATTACACATGCAGTCGCTTTGCGCGATGGCGCATTACGACTTTAATATGGCGGGCGCATATAGCTATGAGCAGGCGCTGCTGATAATTAGGCAGCTTGGTCTTGGCATGCAGACGATTGAGCAGCAGTTCCGGCGCATGGTATTTAACATCGTTGCACGTAACCAGGATGACCATGTCAAGAACATTGCTTTTTTAATGAACAAGTCAGGCAAGTGGATGTTATCACCGGCATTTGATATGACCTACAGTTACAACCCAGTCGGCACCTGGACGGCACAGCACCAGATGACAATGAATGGCAAGCAGGATAATTTTACTCTGGAAGACTTTAGAGCCTGCGCGAAAACAGCTTCAATGAAACGTGGTCGTGCTGAGACAATTCTGGAAGAAGTGCAGGTGATTGTGTCCCGGTGGCGGGAATATGCGGAGGAGGCAGGTGTGAGTTCGGAACAGCGCAAGCAGATACAGAATGTCCTGAGGCTGAAGCGTTTTTTATGAAGCCGGGAGAACACAAAACAGTCCAGGCCCGCATCCTCAAATACGCTGAGGACATCGGCTGGACTTTCGTGCCCCGGGAAGAAGCCGAGCAACGTCGCAGCTTTGATTCCGAGGCCGGGCCAAAAGACAAAGCGAAGGGTGTATCCCTGTTTTTCGATGACCTCTCGATGCAAAGATACGTGAATTCAATCCCCGTTATGCTGAAGCTGAAGGCGCATTACCGGGCAAGTTCCGCCACCTGCATACTGATATCTACGGTAACCGTAAATTTGTTGACTACCTGCGCAATCACGGCAAGTTCTTCGACCACGAGGAAAATCGTGAACGCGATCTGGTTCTGATTGATTACGAACATCCTGAAAACAATGTTTATGAAGTAACCGAGGAGTTTGCCTTTAATAACGGCCGCTATGGTGCTCGCGAGGATGTGGTGTTTCTGATCAACGGTATTCCGGTACTGGTGATCGAGTGCAAGAACGCCAACAAGGATGAAGCCATTGCACTGGGTGTAGACCAGATTCGTCGTTACCACCGCGAAACGCCCGAGCTGTTTGTTTCCGAACAGGTTTTTACCGCCACCGATGCTATCGGATTCAGCTACGGCATGACATGGAACACAGTCCGCAGAAATATCTTTAATTGGAAACTGAGTGAACCGCAGATTTCACAGATGGGCGCAGATATGGGGAACCAGGAAAAATATCTGCGTAAATCTGCGTCATCTGCGGTTAAGTATTCAGATCTTCCCGGTCGACTCGAAGTGAAAGTAAAAAGCTTCTGCGCCATTGCCCAGGTTCTGGCTTTTATAATTGTGACCATGATCCACAAGTTCCGCGACATGCCGGCCAACCTCAATACCCGTTCGAACATTTATGTATTGATTGACGAGGCGCGCCGTACCACCGGTGGCGATCTGGGTAATTATCTGATGGCTGGACTGCCTAATGCCAGCTATATCGGTTTTACCGGCACCCCGGTGGATAAAACTGTCTACGGTCGTGGCACTTTTAAAACCTTTGGCTGTGAGGATGATCAGGGGTATCTGCAGAGGATACAATCGAACTGATCAAAAACAGGGAAGGCGGTGATAACAGCAAAATTATTAACCTGATCAAGAGTATCGAAAAAACAGCGGAAGATGAAAGTGATGATCCTTACCTGATTGCAATGGCAGAACGTGCCCGTGCCGTACAGGAAAATTTCGAGAGCCGGCAAACCAGCACAGTAGAGGCACTGGAAGAGTTACTGAAAGAAGTCGAAGAGAATGAGAAGAGAAAAAAAGTGCAGGCTGAAAAGGGTTTTGATGGCCTGACGTATTTTGTTTATCGCACACTGCTTGATGCCAACATTGAATCTGCCGATGGGGTAAGCCGCAACATTAAAGCCGCTTTTGTTGACTACCCTAACTGGCAGCAAAGTGAAGCGGCTTTGCGTGAACTACGCAAGAAAGTTACTTTTGCCATCTTCGCAGAAATGGATGATATTGATCGGGTGGCAGCATTAGTGGATGAATTGTTTACACTGCTGGACAAGGCAGGAAGCTTGTAGTGAGCAGTCCGTCGTCTCAAAAACAGATATTCAAGGAGAGGGTACACCATTGGGCCGTGAAGCTGGATGTTGATATTGTCTGGTTAGGTATAAGGCCCATGCGTAATAAGTGGGCTTCATGTTCTACTAACGGGCACTTGAATTTCAATGCTGAGTTGCTTGCCCTCGATGAAACGCTTTGGGATTATGTTATCGTTCACGAACTATTGCATTTTTCTGTGCCGAATCATGGCAAGCTCTGGAAGTGCTTAATGCGGGCTCATCTGGGTGATTATGAAAAAATGGAAAGAGCCCTGCCGAGTTATGATTCGCTAACCAGGCCTATAGTTTTTGCTGCAAATTAATAGGTGGCAACTTGTCTTCTGCGCTGGAAGACTAAAATTTGATTTAGTAATAAATGAAATTTTTTTCAGATCAAGTTGTTAAATGGTGTCCCCGACAGGGTTCGAACCTGTAACCTACGCCTTAGGAGGGCATCGCGCTATCCAGTTGTGCCACGGGGACTAAATCAGGTGCGTATGTTAATCGCATTAATGTATAAGTAAAGCACTATGGCGATTTATTCTGTGCACAAGGTTTGCAGGTAATCAAGGCTGTCGTGGCCGGCTCCTGCGCTCGGTGTCTTTATAACGGCGGCTGAATTTTCGCCAGATATAACTTTCCGGTTCGTTTTCGTAGGTCATCACATAGTTCAGGCTGCTCATTACCTGCAAGATCCAGTGCATGCCGTCTTTGGCTTCGTGTTTGCCGCAGAACAGAATTTGGTCGCCGGGTTTTAATTCAATATCATCTTCAGGCATCAGCTGCTTTTTGCCATTGCGCTGAAATAGCAGGGCGACGCATTCCAGGCGATGGCTGCATGAAACCGGGTCGGTAAGCAGGTTGTCAAGTTTTACGCTGCGGCCAAGTTTGATGGCCTGCATCACGGCGGGGGCGTTTTCTGCATCGACGATGGTGGTCCAGACGTGAGGTTTGCGTTCGCCGATGACTGCGCTCAGTCGGCTGACGGTGATGTTGGTCCATTCTTCATCCTGCTGGCTGGCTTTGATCAGGAACGGGATGAGTAACTGATTGAGCAGTTGTGCGCGTATGTAACGTGCGGTGATCTCGCGTGGCTGCATTACCAGGTCAGCATTGCTGCGTTCGAACAGTTCGGTGTTGTCACGCTGGTTCTGGCGGGCGACAACAAAGATGTTCGGGTTCATCTGCCGTGCGGTCATGATGATTGACAAGTTGTTGGAGTCATTGTCGGTGCCGGCGATGATGCCGACCGCCTGTTTGATTTCTGCCTTGTTAAGGGTTTTTTCGTCGACACCGCTGCCGGTAATAATATTGTCGCCCCGTCCGGTGTTGGCCTGCCTGAACTGTTCACAGATTTCGTCATCGGCTTCGAGAATGGTGGTCTGCACATCATGTTCGCGCAATGATTCATAAAGTGATGTGCCGAAACGGCCATAACCGCATAAAATCCAGCGACCGGCATTGAGTTTTAACGGCTCTTCGGCATCGCTTAATTGCGAGTCGGGTGCGCCAGTGAGCCAGTTGAAAATCATGTGCATGGATGGCGAGTGCAGCAACATGGAAAAAATTTTGGCGAAGGTGTTATACGGGTTGACCACGTAATCAGTATCAAACGAGCGCATATTTTCTTCGTAGGATTTTATATCCGAGCGGCACACCACCATGCCGTCAGGGTGCAGCAGTTTGCTGCTGATAGCGATTTTCAGATTTGTCTCATCTGATGCCGTCGCGGCGATAACACCCTTGCAGTTGTGTTCGGCGATGCCGGCCAGTTTCAGGTTTTTAGGAATGGAGGCATCGGCGATCAGCAGTGGTACATATTCCGGCAGTGCGTGGATGTTGTGTTCCAGCAAGGTATTGCTGTCTTTTTCGATGACGATGGCGCGGTAATGTTCGTTGCTTAATGCGCGCACGATTTCATAACCGGTTTCACCGAGGCCGCAGACCAGATAAAAATGCTCACGCATGCTGGTGACTTCTTTTTCAAAACGTGCCTGCTTTCGTGCCTGTTGGAAAACCGGATCCTGCACCAGTGACAGAATACTGCCGATGGCGTAGAACCAGGCGACCACGGTCATGTAAATGGTGACCAGTACCCACATACGTTGCGCATCGGTCAGTGCATAGGGGATTTCACCAAAACCGATGGTGGTAGCGGTGTAACTGACCAGGTAGAAAGCGTGGAAAAAAGTCATGTGCCAGGGCTGGCCCTGATCATCAACGCCGGGGATTAAAACCAGGCCGAGTATGGCGATGGCGTAGACACAGATAAGAATGATCAGTGGCGTGCGCATGCGCCACATGATCATCGCAGTGTGCGGGTTGAACGGTTCTTCTGCAGAGAAGGCTTCGGTTTGCGCTGAATCTTCAGCCTGTGATTTTTTCTCGTGTGCCGCGCTCATGGTTGGCTCGGTTTGTTAGCGGCGCTGGAAAGTGGTTTCTATTATCAGCAGGATAACGGAAATGACGTTTGCCAGTACTGCGCCGCCGCTCAGGGAAACGATGGTCGCCATTACCGAAGGAGTCAGCCCGGTGTCGTTGACGTGGATGGCAAAAGCCCAGACCAGTGCCGCAGAAATAAGCTGCACCAGTGCGACTAAACTTGTTGCCAGCAGCATCGGCCCCATCTGTGTGCGGTCGCCAAGTTTGAGTACGGTGGCGATCATGTTAATGACGATGACAGCAAAAAGTTCGAACACATTATGATGTTCCGGGTCGTCAAGCTCGCCGATAAAAAAACCGAAGTTGAGGGTGAGCGCCAGTATCATGAAAAAACTGAACCAGACTCTTTCGTTGCTGAACCAGACCTTTCTTTGTTCCATTTCTTTTGCCCCTTATTCTTCTTTTTTATGTTGTTTTAGAGAAGTTTGCAGTTGGCAGTTAAAAACAAAAGCGCCTGAAAGCCACAGGTGAAGGTCTTTGTTTTTACTGCAAACTGATAACTGCCAACTTCTTTTTCATGTAAGTGTAGCGCATTAAAACAGTTGTTTAAGTATTTCCTGGTAGACTTTTGTCAGTTGTTCCAGCTGCTTGATGTTGATGTTTTCATTGATTTTGTGAATGCTTTCGTTGACCGGGCCAAGCTCGACGACCTGCGCGCCGGTGGGTGCGATAAAACGCCCATCGGAGGTGCCACCGGCGGTGGATAGTTCGGTCTCGATGCCGCACACAGATTTGATCGCCTGCTTTGCCGCATCAACCAGTTTGCCGTCAGCGGTTAAAAACGGCTGGCCGGAGATAGACCAGTTGAGTGTGTAGTTCAGTCCATGTTTATCAAGAATGGCCTGCGTGCGTTGCTGGATTTGATGGTCGGTGATGGCGGTGGAAAAGCGCAGGTTGAACTGTACATGCAGATCACCGGGAATCACATTGCTGGCACCGGTGCCGCCATGAATGTTTGAAACCTGAAAACTGGTCGGCGGAAAATGGTCGTTGCCTTCGTCCCAGACTTCATCGCATAAATCCTGCAATGCACCGGCGAACAGGTGGATGGGGTTTTTTGCCAGCTGCGGGTAGGCGATGTGACCCTGTACACCGTGGATGGTTAAGTCGCCGCTGATCGAACCACGGCGGCCGTTTTTAATCACATCACCCAGGGTGTTTGTGCTGGAAGGTTCACCCACCAGACACCAGTCGATTTTTTCATCGTTGGCCAGCAGGTGCTCGATGACTTTTACTGTGCCGTCAGTGGCCGGGCCTTCTTCGTCACTGGTGATCAAAAACGCGATAGAGCCGTTGATGGTATTGCCTTCGGCGAAAAAATTTTCACAGGCGCAGATCATGGCGGCGATACTGCTTTTCATGTCGGCGGTGCCGCGCGCGGTCATTACATCGTTGACGATGGTTGGTGTAAACGGGTCGTTGCGCCATTGCTCAACCGGGCCGGTAGGAACCACATCAGTGTGGCCGGCAAACACAAACAGCGGTGATTGCGTGCCGTAACGTGCCCACAGGTTATCGACTTCACCGTAACGCAGGTGCTCGATATTGAAGCCGATGTTGCTTAATCGCTCGGCGATAATTTTCTGGCAGCCCATGTCGTCAGGGGTGACAGAAGGAATGCTAATCAGTTGTTTTGCCAGGTCCAGTGTTGCGCTCATAGTGTTACTCAGGTTTTGTTCGGGCAGCTTTAAAGCAGCTCTTTTAATTGTTGTTTCAGATTGTTTTGTTGTTCGCTGGATAAAGCTTCGTCCTGCGCGGTGCTGATGACAAAGTAGTCAATGGCTTTTTCGCCAGCGGTAACGATGCGTGCGCTGAGAATTTTTACCTTGCAGTCGATAAACGCCTTGGCAACATTTGCCAGTACGCCGGTGCGATCCATGGTTTCAATCTTGATTTGTGTGGCATGGTTTTCGTTCACCTTTTTAAAGCTGATAAGCGTTGGCGATGAAAAATATTTATGTCTGCCGCTGCCACTCAGTGGTGCGTGTCTGGCATCGCTATCACCGTTCAGCCGTTCTTCCAGACTGTGTTTGATCTGTCTGGCAATCAACGACATTTCTTCGTTGTCGGTGTTGACCGGTGCCAGGCGGAAGGTTTGCAGCGCGTAACCATTGCTGGCATTGAGCAGCTGTGCGTTGACGATGTCGACATCGTTTTTGCTCAACACGCTGACCACGTCGTAGAAAATACGGTCGCGATCTTTCATGTATACCAGCAGCTGCACGCTGTTGCTGGATTTATGTACACGGGTTTCAATCAGCGGTTTGTCCAGCGTCTGTTTTTGCCGGGCGTTGATGATCAGTGAGGTATGCCAGGTGATCTGGCCATAGGTATGGCTCTGGAAATATTCTTCATTAAAGGTTTTCCATAGATCATTTGCCTGGTGCGAGTTGATGCCGATGCGTTCCAGACGGCGCAGGCTGGCGGTCTGGATTTCGGAAATGTTGCTCTTTTTATCACCCTGCAGGTGCAGGCCTTTATTCAGCAGTGCGGCGGTTTTGTTATATAACTCGCCGAGCAATTTATCTTTCCAGTCGTTCCACTGTTTCGGGTTGGTGGCACGAATATCGGAAATGGTCAGCAGGTAAAGATAATCGAGCCGCTCCAGCGTTTCTACCAGCTCGGCAAAAGTGCTGATGACATCCGGGTCGCTGATGTCTTTACGCTGCGCGGTCATCGACATGATCAGGTGGCTTTTTACCAGCCAGCTGACCAGTTCGCTGTCTTTCTCCGGCAGGCCGTGTTGCTGACAGAATTGTTTTGCATCTACCGCGCCCAGTTCTGAGTGGTCGCCGTTGCGACCTTTGGCAATGTCGTGAAACAGGCCGGAAAGATAGAGCAGGCCGGGGTTGGGTAAATGCTGGAACACGCCGCTGGCGAGCGGGAATTCGTGGCAGTAATCAGGCACTGATAAACGTCGCATGTTGCGGATAACAAACAGCGTGTGCTGATCGACCGTGTAAGCGTGAAATAAATCATACTGCATACGCCCGACAATGGAATCGAAAGCAGGGATGTAAGCGGCGAGTATGCCGTAGCGGTTCATGCGGCGCAGTTCGTGGGTAACGCCGCGTGAGCCGGTGATGATTTTCATGAATAAATACTGTGCGCGTTCAGATTGTCGCACCTCATCATCGATCAGTGATTTGTATTTTCTGATCTGGCGGATGGTGGCAGCGCGTACGCCCTGTATTTCGGGGTAGTCCTGTAGCAGTACAAACATTTCCAGAATGGCGCAGGGATTGTCTTTGAAAACGTTTTCAGAGGTGGTTTCGATGTAACCGTTTCGTACCTGAAAACTGTCATTGATCAACTCGGCTTCGGTGTCGCGGTCGGCGTAGATGATGGCTTCGCGAAAATGTTGCAGCAGCATTTCGTTGAGGCGTTCCAGCTCAATCACGGTGCGATAGTATTGCTGCATGAATTGTTCGATGGCTTCGTTTCTGGGGTTTTCAGCATCGTCTTTGAAGCCGAACTCTTCCGCCAGGTCGCGCTGATAATCAAACAGCAGGCGGTCTTCACGCCGCCCGGCAAGATAGTGCAGGCTGCAGCGAATGCGCCATAACAGGTGCTGGCCTTCGAGCAGAGTGTGCAGTTCGTCTTCCAGTAGAAAACCTTCTTTTACCAGGTCGTGCAGACCCAGGCTTTGTGAGCCATGTGCATTGAAGTGGCGTTTGGCGACCCAGCCGATCATCTGGATGTCGCGCAGACCGCCGCGGCTTTCCTTGATGTTGGGCTCCAGGTTGTAGGCAGTGTCGTTGAATTTGCCGTTGCGCTGGATTTGCTCGTCGAGTTTCGCCTGAAAAAAAGTTTTGGAATCCCAGATGTGTTTCGCGCTTGTTTGCTCTTTCATCTGTGTAAACAGGGTTTCGCTGCCGATCAGTAAGCGCGCTTCCATAATGTTGGTGGCAACGGTGATGTCCTTGCTCGACTCTTCCACGCATTCTTCAACAGTGCGCACGCTGTGGCCGATTTCGAGACGAATGTCCCACAGCAGCATGAGGAATTTTTCCAGCAGGTCTCTGGTGTTCTGGTTTTCTTCTTCCTGCAACAGAATCATCAGGTCGATGTCTGATTTTGGGTGCAGCTCGCCGCGACCATAACCGCCAACGGCGACCAGGGAAATTTCCTGATCCAGGTCTTTGAATAAAAAATTGAAGATGACATTGATCAGCTGATCGGTCAGGTTCGAGCGACCATAGACCACGGTGTTTACATCGCAGCCTTTTTGATAGCAGTTCTTCAGGCCGTCATCGATGGTTTGCACGGCTGCTTTTAGCAGGGAGATGTGTTCACCGGGCGTATCGGCGGCGCAGTTTTTCAGCTGTTCCTGTAATGTGTTGAAATCGATGAGTTCATTTACGCTGCAATCAGCCAGCTTTTCGTTAAGCTTTGCCATCAAATTTCATCGCCTTCACATTGCGTTAATACTTCATAGCCGTCATTGGTTACCAGAATGGTGTGCTCCCATTGCGCCGAGGCGCTGTGGTCCTTGGTGACCACGGTCCAGTTATCGTTGAGCAGTTTGACGTGGCGCTTACCGGCGTTGATCATCGGTTCGATGGTGAAGATCATGCCCGGTTCCATTATCACGCCGGTGCCGGCATCACCGTAGTGCAGCACCTGCGGGTCTTCGTGAAAACCCTTGCCGATGCCGTGGCCGCAGTATTCACGCACGACTGAAAAATGGTTGGACTCGGCGTGCTTCTGAATGGCGTGGCCGATGTTGCCCAGGTGTGCGCCGGGCTTGACCTGTTCGATGCCAAGCACCATGCATTCGTGAGCGATCTGGCTGACGCGTCTGGAACGCACCGGTGGTTCACCGATAAAAAACATCTTGCTGGTATCACCGTGGTAGCCATCCTTGATGATGGTAATGTCGATGTTGATGATGTCGCCTTTCTTGAGTTTTTTGTCGCTGGGGATGCCGTGACAGATCTGGTGGTTGACCGAAGTGCAGATTGATTTCGGAAAACCGTGGTAGTTCAGCGGTGCAGGAATAGCGTCCTGCACATTGACAATATAGTCGTGGCAGATCCTGTCCAGCTCATTGGTGGTGATGCCGGCTTTTACGTGCGGGCGGATCATTTGTAACACCTCGCCAGCCAGTCTGCCGGCGACGCGCATTTTTTCTATTTCCTGTGAATCTTTAATTAATATTGTCATGCTCTGCTTATCTGTTATTGGCTGTTAAATCAGCTTGTTAGCTTGTTATTCCGGTGCTCGGGATAATAAAATATCGTTGTTTCTTTTTGCTGGTTATGGTATAAAGCGCCCGCGCTGAGAAAACTTGGCGTAAACGAGCGATATCGTTGTCCCGATGAGTGGCTGTTTTGGCGGCTCATCACCGGTAAATATCATTGATATTTACCGCCCGGATCCTTTCCGGGGGCTAACTATATCTTATTTAAATTCGCACATATACCGTCACATGTCATTGGGTGCTCATTTAAGCCATTTTATCAAACAGGCTTGAAGGGGTTTTTACATGGGGTATATGGAGGCTTAACCCTAACCGGAGAAGATTTATGTCTAACGTATCTATGCGTCTGATGCTTGAAGCAGGCGTGCATTTTGGTCATCAAACCCGTTTCTGGAACCCACAAATGTCTGAGTACATTTTTGGTTCACGCAACAAAATTCACATCATCAACCTGGAAAAAACCCTGCCTCTTTATATCGAGGCAACCAACGCTATTGGCAAGATCGCAGCCGAGCGTGGTTCAGTCCTGTTTGTTGGCACCAAGCGTGCAGCACGTAATATTGTTGCTGAAGAAGCGCAACGTTGTGGCATGCCTTACGTTACACACCGCTGGTTAGGCGGCATGCTGACCAACTACAAAACCATCCGTCAGTCTATCTCTCGCCTGAAAGAGCTGGAAGAGATGTCAGAGAACGGTGGCTTTGACCGTCTTAACAAAAAAGAACAGCTGATGCTGACCCGCGAGATGGAAAAGAAAGAAAAAGTCCTCGGCGGTATTAAAGACATGAAAGGTCTGCCAAACGCGGTTTTTGTTATCGACGTTGGCCATGAAGACATCGCAGTAAAAGAAGCCAACACATTGGGTATTCCTGTGTTCGGTATCGTTGACTCAAACAACTCACCTGACGGTATCGATTACGTTATCCCCGGTAACGATGACGCGATTAAAGCGATTCAGTTATATGCACAGGGCATTGCTGATGCGGTTATCGAAGGTCGTGCATCGGCTGTTATTCAGCGTGCAGAAGAGCCAAAGAAAGCGGCACCTAAAAAAGCAGCTGCAAAACGCAGCGCTGAGCCTGTTGCTGAAGAAGCGCCAGCAGCCGAAGAAGCTCCGGCAGAAGTTGCTGAAGAAGCAGTGGTAGAAGCTAAAACAGAAGATACGTCTGAAGAAGCAGCGCCAAAGAAAAAAGCGGCTGCTAAAAAGAAAGCGGCAGTAAAGAAAAAAGCAGCGCCTAAAAAGAAAGCGGCAGTAAAGAAAAAAGCAGCACCTAAAAAGAAAGCTGCCGAAAAAGCTACCGAGGCAGATGCTGAGTAATTTTCAGTAACACAGCATTCGAACAATATTTAAGACACTTTATTAAGAAAAATTTATTTTAGGAGTATCTGTGATGCAAATTACAGCTTCAATGGTTAAAGAACTGCGTGAACGTACAGGTTCAGGCATGATGGAATGTAAAAAGGCGCTTCAGGAAGCCGGTGGTGATGTTGAAACAGCTATCGAAAACATGCGCAAATCTGGCATGGCAAAGGCGGATAAAAAATCCGGTCGTGTTGCTGCTGAAGGTCGCGTTGTTATCGAAATTAGCGAAGACGGCAAGTCTGCTGCTATTGTCGAAGTAAACTGTGAGACCGATTTCGTTTCCGGTGGCGATGACTTTCTGTCATTCGTTCAGGCGATTGCAAAAACTGCGCTGGCCAATAAGCCGGCGGATGTTGCCGCGCTGTCTGAAATGACACTCGACGGTAGCTCACAGACTATCGAAGAAGCACGCAAAGAGAAAATTGCCAAGATCGGTGAGAACATGCAACTGCGTCGTTTCGAAGTACTGGAAACCACCGGCGGAACATTCGGCAGTTACTCACACGGCTTGCGTATGGGCGTTCTGGTTGAAATGGAAAATGGTTCTGATGAGTTGATCAAAGATGTTGCCATGCACATTGCAGCCAGCAACCCGATGTGTGTTAGCGAAGCTGATGTACCCGCTGAAACACTGGAAAAAGAAAAAGACATCCTGCGTGCACAGGCACTGGAAAGCGGCAAGCCTGCTGATATCGTTGAGAAAATGCTGACCGGTCGTATCCGCAAGTATCTCGCAGAAATTACACTGCTGGGTCAGTCTTTCGTGAAAGATCCTGACAAAACAGTTGAAACTCTGCTGTCTGATGCTGGTGCCAAAGTGAATCGTTTCGTACGTTACGAAGTCGGCGAAGGCATCGAGAAGAAAGTAGAAAACTTTGCAGACGAAGTTATGGCACAGGTGAACGGCTAGGATTAACGGCCGGGTCACGCAAGGCAGCAGCCAGGTTAGCGGTCAGGCTAGCAGCAAAGGAACAACATATATGAATCGCAATATGTGCATATCAAACCATAGAGCAGGACATATATTTTGAAACAAAAAGCCGGGGGACATCTCCCGGTTTTTTGTGTGTAGACTAAGGAGCCGGACTTGATCGAGGCTCGATAACACAATAATTAAAAGGTAAGAAAACTATGTCCACAGCATCCAACTATAAACGCGTCTTATTAAAACTTAGCGGTGAAGCCCTGATGGCCGACCAGGATTATGGCATCGATGCGGATATGCTGGCGCGCGTTGCTGGCGAGGTTGCCGAAGTGGTTAACATGGGTGTCGAAGTGGCACTGGTTATCGGCGGCGGAAATATTTTTCGCGGTGCGGGTCTGGTGCAGTCGGGCATTGACCGTGTCACCGGCGACCACATGGGTATGCTGGCTACGGTAATGAACAGCCTGGCGATGCAGGACGCGCTGGAAAAGCAGGGCATGGAATGCCGTGTCATGTCAGCGATAAAAATAAATCGCATGTGCGAAGAATATGTGCAGCGCCGTGCTATCCGACACCTGGAAAAAGGTCGTGTGGTGATTTTTGCGGCTGGCATCGGCAACCCGTTTTTCACCACTGATACCGCCGGTTGTTTGCGTGCGGTTGAAATCGGCGCTGACAGCGTGCTCAAAGCCACCAAGGTTGATGGTGTTTACGATTCCGACCCGGTGAAAAACCCGGATGCAAAACGTTATGAAACATTGACATTCGATGAAGTGCTGGATAAAAATTTACAGGTGATGGATGCGACCGCGATTGTTCTGTGTCGTGATAACAAGCTACCTCTGCGAATATTTAATTTGAACGACGTTGGCTCACTGCCAGCGGCAATGAAAGACAAAACGATTGGTACCACCGTAATAATGGGGGATAAATAAGTGATAGACGATATTCTTAGCGACGCAGAAACCCGTATGGGAAAAAGCGTTGACTCATTACGCAATGAATTAACCAAGATCCGCACCGGGCGCGCGCATCCTAGCCTGCTCGACCAGATCGTGGTTGATTATTACGGCACCGATACGCCGATCAACCAGGTGGCAAATGTCACCGTGGAAGATTCCAGAACACTGGCGGTTGCGCCCTGGGAAAAGCAGATGGTGGCGGTGGTGGAAAAAGCTATCCTCAATTCCGGCCTGGGTTTAAACCCATCAACGGCTGGCAACCTGATCCGTATCCCGATGCCGCCGCTGACCGAAGAGCGTCGCCGTGAACTGGTCAAGGTAGTAAAGAACGAAGGTGAGAATGCCAAGATTGCCATTCGTAATATTCGCCGTGATGCCAACAGTGATTTCAAAGAGCTGTTAAAAGAAAAAGAAATTTCAGAAGACGAAAGTCGGCAGGCGGAAGACACCATACAGAAATACACTGATAAATATGTCAAAAGTGTTGATGAAGTGATTGCGGTAAAAGAAAAAGAGTTGATGGAGATATAACCGCCGTCACATCTTGAAAAATAATGAAAGGGATAATCGATAACACTGCAACTGAACAAACCATGCCGCGTCATATCGCAGTGGTGATGGATGGCAACGGTCGCTGGGCAAACAAACGGCATTTGCCGCGCGCAGCAGGACATAAAGCCGGTGTTGGTTCGACAAGAAAAATTGTCGAACACTGCGCAAAAAAAAATATCGAAGCATTAACGATTTTTGCTTTTAGCAGTGAAAACTGGAACCGGCCAAAATCAGAAGTCAGCGCCTTGATGGCTCTGTTCGTTTCGACGATCACGGCGGAAGTAAAAAAGCTGCACAAAAAAAATGTTTGCGTAAAGTTTATCGGTGATCGCACACGGTTTTCAGAGAAGCTGCAAAACAGCATCAATGACGCTGAAATATTGACCACCGATAATTCCGGACTGCATTTAAATATCGCGGCAAATTATGGTGGTCGCTGGGATGTGGTCAATGCCTGCAAGCAGATTGCCGAGCAGGTAAAAAATAATAAAACATCGATACAGGACATCGATGAGACGATGTTCGATTCATTTGTTTCGCTGAGTGAGCTGCCTGCGCCGGATTTGTTTATCCGCACCGGTGGTGAACAGCGTATCAGTAATTTTCTGATATGGCAGCTGGCCTATAGTGAATTATATTTCGTTGACACCCTGTGGCCGGACTTTGCAGAGGACGATCTGGATGCCGCACTGACATGGTACGCTGGTCGGCAACGTCGCTTTGGCAAGACCGGGCAGCAGCTGATGGAAGAAAAAGTGGCTGAAAACTGAAAGCGATACATATAGTCTGTCATCCTGAGCAAAGCCGAAGGATCTTGATCAGGCGGCATAAGATCCTTCGGCTTTGCTCAGGATGACAATGACTTTTTCTCAGCGTGATAATAATTTAGAGCATCAAAAATAAAATAACGAAAAAACAGATGTTATACCAACGAATACTAACTGCCATCCCGCTGGCCGCTTTTGTTTTCTGGATTATTTTTTTCCAGCCGACAACTGTGTTCTTTTATTTTTTACTGTTTGTGGTGCTGATTGCGGGTTATGAATGGGCGCGACTGTCCGGCATCAATAATAAACCTCTGCGTGTGTTGTTCGGGCTTGTCATCGTTGCGCTTACCTGGGTTATTCCGCAATACCTGGCGGACTATGTTCTCTGGCTGATCTATGTCTCGGTGCTGTGGTGGTTCAGCATCAGCTATTTTCTCAAATATGCAAAACCCAAGGCTGCCAGCACGGAGTTAAAACTTGATAAATTATTCATCGCGTTTGTGGTATTGCCTGCGGCGGCTCTTGCCATGCAGAAAATTCACGCCATGCATCAGGGCGCAGACTGGTTGTTTTATGCGCTGGCACTGGTGTGGGTGGCAGACATCGGTGCGTATTTCTCCGGCAAAAAATTCGGCAAAAACAAACTGGCTCCCAACATCAGTCCGGGAAAAACAAAAGAAGGTTTGATCGGTGCGGTTATCGCGACTTCGATTTATACCCTGATCGCCAGCTATTATTTTGAGCTGGATACCGAGCGTTCTGCGCTGCTGGTGTTGCTGTCTGTTATCCTGACCTTTATCTCTGTCAGCGGCGATCTGTATTTCAGCTTCCTCAAGCGTGAAGTCGGGGTGAAGGACAGTGGTAATATTCTGCCCGGTCATGGCGGTATTCTGGATCGTATCGACAGCGTGCTGGCCGCGATGCCGGTTTTTGTGGTCGGTTATAACTGGCTGATTTATACCAGCCTGTTTGAACTGCGCTTATGATACAGCCGCAGATATTGCACATCACTTTGCTGGGTGCCACGGGCAGTATCGGCAGTAGTACGCTGGATGTAGTCAGCCGACATCCTGAGCGTTATAAAATTTATGCCTTAACAGCAAATACCAGTGTCGATGAAATGGTGCAGCTGTGCCAGCAGTGGCAGCCGCGTTACGCGGTGATGAGCGATGCGGATGCTGCAAGCGGTTTGCGTAGCCGTCTTGCGGCGACAGACAGCCGGGTTGAAGTATTGAGCGGTGAGGCCGGCCTGTTGCAGGTGGTCAATGATGAGGCGGTCAACTGCGTGGTGGCTGCCATTGTCGGTGCCGCCGGCCTGGTGCCAACACTGGCGGCGGCTGAGGCGGGCAAGCGCGTGCTGCTGGCCAACAAGGAAGCGCTGGTGATGTCGGGCAAACTGTTCATTGATACCGCGCGTGCCAACGGTGCCATCCTGATGCCGGTGGACAGCGAACACAACGCAATTTTCCAATGTATGCCAGATAGTCTCACACAGCATCATTCTTCGGTTAAAATGATCAACCAGCAGGACAGCGCCGGCATTGAGCGCATCCTGCTGACAGCCAGCGGCGGTCCGTTTCGCAGCTGGTCGGCCGAACAGTTGCATGATGTCACGCCCGCGCAGGCGGTGAACCATCCCAACTGGGACATGGGTAAAAAAATCTCGGTCGATTCCGCCACCCTGATGAACAAGGGGCTGGAGCTGATCGAAGCCTACTGGCTGTTTGATATGGATATCGCTAATATTGACGTAGTGATTCATCCGCAGAGCGTGATTCATTCGATGGTGACCTACAGTGACGGTTCGGTGCTGGCGCAGCTGGGCAACCCCGACATGCGCACGCCGATTGCACACGCACTGGCATGGCCGGAGAGAATCGCTTCGGGTGTTGAACCACTGAATATTTTTGATGTCGCAAAGCTGGACTTTGAACGACCGGATTTAAGCCGTTTCCCCTGTTTGCGACTGTGTTACGAAGCGATAAAAAGAGGGGGCTCGGCGACCATTGTTTTAAACGCTGCAAATGAGCTTGCAGTCGCCGCTTTCCTGGATGAGAAAATAGGCTTCAATGACATTGCGGCTGTGATACAGCAGACCCTGGACAGCGCCGACATTACAGAAGATGTCAGCTCGCTGGAAAACATCCTCGAGGCTGATGCAGAGGCAAGAAAGATAAGCAACGAATGTATTCTGGCGATGCATTCATCATCCAGGGTTTAGGTACCGGGATATAACAAATAACAAGTATGAGCGTTTTACACAACATTTTTTTCTTCATCATCGCCATCGGCGTACTGGTCACTTTTCACGAGTTCGGCCATTACTGGGTGGCGCGCAAGGTCGGTGTCAAAGTCTTGCGTTTTTCCATCGGTTTCGGCAAGCCGTTATTCAGCTGGCGTAAAAAAACGCCGGAAGGTGATGAGATTGATTTTGTCATCGCAGCGATTCCGCTGGGTGGATACGTCAAGATGCTCGACGAGCGTGAAGGCAATGTGCCGGAGGAGGAGAAGGCGCGAGCATTCAACAACCAGAGTGTTTCAAAACGCATCGCCATTGTTTTTGCCGGGCCTGCGTTTAATTTTATTCTCGCCATCTTCCTGTACTGGATTGTGTTCATGCTGGGTAGCACGGTCGACCGGCCACTTGTTGGCGAGGTCGATGAACAAAGCGTGGCTGCACAAGCCGGCTTTCAGGTTAAGGATGAAGTGCTGAAAGTCGGTGATACGCCGATAAAATCGTGGAACGGTTTTCGCCTGGCGATCCTCGACCAGGGTTTGAACGGCGGCAATATCCAGGTGCTGGTACGTGACGCTGACGGTCTGGAAAAAACGCGCGAGCTGGCACTGGGCGATATGCACCTGCTGGCAGACGAGGGCGATATTTTCAGACGTGTTGGTTTTAATCAATGGTGGCCGGAATTCAAACCTGAAATCGGTGGCGTTATAGAACAGAGCGCGGCCGAGATTGCCGGCATCCGGAAAGGGGACGTGATTTTACGTGTCGACGGCGTAGACATCGATCAGTGGATGCCGCTGGTTGATATGATCCGCAGCAAGCCGAACCAGGCCATGGAATTTGTGGTGCTGCGTGACGGTGTTGAAAAAGCCATCACCGTCATCCCTAAAAGTCGTGAAGTAAAAGACGGTGAGCGCCAGGGTTACATCGGTGCGTACCAGCATATTCCTGAAGAAATTCGTCAGCAACTGGTAACGCGTGTTGAATATTCGCCGCTGCAAGCTGCTTCAAAAGCCGTGGTTAAAACCTGGGATATGTCTTCGCTGACCCTGCGTGTGCTGTGGAAGATGGTTACCGGTGAAGCCAATCTGGCAAATATCTCTGGACCGATTACGATTGCGACCTATGCAGGTGTTACCGCAAGTATTGGCCTGGTGTCGTTTTTATCTTTCCTGGCAGTCATCTCGGTCAGTCTGGGGGTGTTGAATTTGCTGCCGATCCCGATGCTGGATGGCGGCCATCTGTTTTATTATCTCATCGAAATCCTCAAAGGCTCGCCGGTTTCAGAAACCTTTGAGCTTCATGGTCAGAAGGTGGGCATGGCTATTCTCGCCCTGTTGATGAGTGTCGCAATTTTTAATGACATACAGCGCCTGGTCCAGTAGCTGCACAGAGTTTCAAAGTAATCTATGAATCAATATCTTCGTGTCGAATAACTGTATGTCATTTATTATTCGTATCCCCTTTGATAACCGGCCTTTCGCGGCGGGTGTGATAAATCGTAGTAGACGACTCATTCGCCTGCGCCTGTTTTTAATGCTTGTTCTGTTTAATGGCTTGACGATGGCTGCCGCTCATGCCGATGCGTTTATCGTCAGCGAAATTAAAATAGAAGGCCTGCAACGCCTGCCCGATGGCACGCTGCTTAACTATTTGCCGATTGTGGCCGGTGATCCCATCGATGACAATCAGGTGACTTATGCCATTGCTGAATTATATAAAACCGGTTTTTTTGCCAACGTTAAACTGTATCGCGACGGTGATGTGCTTATCGTGCGTGTCAAAGAACGGCCGTCTATTGCTGATGTGAAATTTGATGGTAACTCAGATATCGATGACGATGCCCTGAATACGGCATTGCTCGACATCGGCGTTACCCGTGGCCAGATTTATAACCGTTCGCTGCTGGAAAAATTAACGCTGGAACTGGAGCGTGTTTATTTCAGCCAGGGCAAGTACGGCGTAAAAATAAAAACCGAGATTACCGAGCTGGATCAGAACCGTGTTGACATTGACATTACTATTTCAGAAGGTGAGGTCGCGCTGATCAAACACATCAACATTGTCGGTAATGAGGTTTTTGATGACGAGACTTTGCTTGATGAACTGGATTCGGGTGTGCCGTCATCCTGGGCGGTGTTCTCATCGATTGATGAATATTCCAAGCCAAAATTAAATGGCGATCTGGAAAAGATCCGTTCGTTCTACCTCGACCGTGGTTACATCAAGTTCACTATTGAATCCACCCAGGTTTCTATCACGCCGGACAAGCAGGATATTTATATCACCATCAATGTCTCCGAGGGTGACCGTTATAAGATTTCCTCATCGAAGCTGACAGGAGAGCTGGTGGTTAATCGTCAGACCATGGAGTCACAGATTCTGACACGTCCGGGCATGTGGTTTTCACGCAGCCTGATGACCACCAGTAAAAAACGTCTGGAAACACAGATGGGTCGCATCGGTTACGCCTTCTCCCAGGTAAAACTGACTCCTGAAATTGATGATGTGAAAAAAGAAGTCGCACTGACATACTTTGTTGTTCCCGGCGAAAAGATTTATGTGCGCCGTATTGATATTCATGGCAATGATAGTACGCAGGACCAGGTGTTCCGCCGTGAGATGCGTCTCATGGAAGGTTCGATTCTGGCCAGTGATCTACTGGAACGTTCCAGGGTTCGTATTCAGCGCCTGCCTTATGTGGAAACGGTGGATATCGAAACTGTTCCGGTGCCGGGTTCCAATACACAGGTTGATCTGAAAGTTTCTCTGGTGGAAAAACTGGCCGGCAGTTTTAATATTGGTGCCGGTTTTTCACAGACGCAGGGTTTACTGTTTAACGTCGGCCTGACTCAGGAAAATTTATTCGGCACCGGCCAGCGACTGGCTTTGAATATTAATACCGACCGTGCCAATACAATTTACAGTGCTGCTTTCACCGATCCGTATTACACGCTTGACGGTATCAGCCGTACTGTCAGTGTGTCGTACCGTGAACGAAATGCGGCAGAGGAATTAATCAATAACTTTTTGACCAACTCCGGCGATTTAAATATCAGTTATGGCGTACCGCTGTCAGAATTTAATACCTTAAGTCTTGGTTATGGTTTAAGTTATATCAAGATTATTCCTTCGTCGATAACGCCGTCTCTGGACGTGACAAAGTTTCTGGCGGATCATGATGGACAGACTTCTTTTAACAGCATCACGTTGAATACCAGCTTTTCACACGATACCCGAAACCGTACCGTGTTTGCCACTTCCGGTTCGCAGCAAACCATCGGTATAAACCTGACCATGCCGGGCAGTGACCTGGAGTACTACAAGGTGCGTTATGTGACTAATACCTATTTCGGTATCACTCGTGGCACCTCTCTACTACTGCGCTCTAATCTGGCCTATGGCAGCGGATACGGAAAAACAAAATCACTGCCATTCTTCGAACGTTATTTTGCCGGTGGCATACGTACGGTGCGTGGTTATGAATCCAACACCCTGGGGCCGCGTGATCCGGTTTCAGGTTTTGCCATCGGTGGTAATATGCGTGTTACCGCTGGCGCGGACTACATATTTCCTATACCATTTGTTGAAAAAGCGCCAAGCTCGGTACGTATGAGCCTGTTTTTCGATGTTGGTAATGTGTTTTTAGACGATTTTAATACCTATGATGCACCTGCTGGTGTTAACGGGTTTCAGTTCGATCAGCTAAGAAGCTCGTACGGTATATCGCTGGTATGGATTTCACCGATTGGTCCGCTACGATTCAGTTATGCACAAACCATTAATGATGCACAAAGTGGTGGCACCGGTGCAATTGATGACTACGGTGACAGGTTACGTAAATTCCAGTTTAGTATTGGCTCATTCTTCTAAGGAGATAAAAAAGTGAAAAAGTTAGTTTTAGGTTTGATTTTAGTGTCCGGTTTAATGTCTGCAAATGTGTTTGCAGCAGATGTGAAAATTGGCGTGGTTAGTGTTGAGAGAATTTTGACTGAAGCACCGCAGGTGGATGCAGTCAATACATCTATGCTGGAACGTTTTGGTCCACAACGCGACGAGTTGCAAAAAGCTGAAAAAGAAATTACCGAGATGCAGGAAAATTACAAACGCAACGAACTGGTGATGACAGAAGATAAATTGAATGAACTGAAAAAAGAAATCATCATGAAAATCCAGCGTCTGAAACAGAAAGAAGCGCAAATGACGCAGGAAGTCAGCCTTGTGCGAAATCAGGAGCTGGCGGTATTGCAGCAACAGGTACGCGGCATCATCGATGATATTGCCAAAAAAGATAAATACTCTCTGATACTAAGCGAAGGCGTGGCGTTCAGCGATCCCAAACTGGACATCACTGATAAAGTTCTGGATAAAATGAGAGCAGCTTTCAACAAGAAGAAAAAGAAATAAACAGATAAATAAACACCGGACGTAGAACGCTAACAATGGCTATTAAACTTTCTGAACTGGCGCAGAAAATAGACTGCCGCATGTTTGGCGATGACTGCGAGATCGATAATGTCGCTGACATCGATTCTGCCGGGCAGGGTCAGTTAGCTTTTATCTATAACCCGAAGTATCTTGGCAAAATCAAAACCACCCGTGCTTCGGCAATCATCACCCGTGAAGAGTGGCTGGATGATTGCGACGTACCCGCCCTGATAGCCGACAACCCCAGGCTGGCTTTTGTTAAAGCAACACGTCTGCTTAATCCTGAACGGGGTGGTGCCAGCGGTATTTCACCGCATGCCATCATTGATGATGATGCGCAGCTTGCCAGAACTGCGAGCATTGCCGCCAACGTGGTTATCAGCGCCGGGGTAAAAATCGGTGAGGGTGTGCAGATTGGTGCCGGCTGTGTTATCGAACGTGATGTTGTCATTGGTGACAACACCGTGATTCATCCCAACGTTACCATCCGCTTTGCTACACAGATCGGTGATGAATGTATTATTTATCCCGGCGTGGTCATCGGTGCTGACGGTTTTGGTTACGAGCGCGATGGTGATGCCTATCTTAAAATTCCACAGCTGGGGAATGTGCGCATCGGCAACAACGTCGAGATCGGTGCCAACGCCACCGTTGATCGTGGTGCCTTGCACGACACGATCATTAACGACGGTGTTAAAATCGATAACCTGGTGCAGGTCGGCCATAATGTCGAGATCGGCAAACACACGGTAATCTCGGCGCAGTCAGGTGTCGCAGGATCAACCAGGGTAGGCGAGTACTGTTTGATCGGTGGCGGTGTTTCCATCCGTGACAATATTGAAGTGGCCGATAATGTGATGCTCACCGGCCGCACACTGGTCTCGTCGGCAATTAAAAAGTCCGGCTCGTATTCTTCCGGCATACTGGTTGATGATACACGTAGCTGGCGCAAGAACGCATTGCGTTTCAAGCACCTTGATGAGCTGGCAAAACGCCTGATAAAACTGGAAAAAAGCATAAAGCCCGATATAAAGTCCGACTAGTCGTGCTAAAAAAGTAGCCGAGTCATTACGGTGCTTGTTAAAATATAAAACAGCAGTTGACCATCCGTGTGAACTGTATTGCAGGAGATGTCCCTTGAGTGAAATGTACATAGAAGAAATCAGACAGTTTTTACCGCACCGGTATCCTTTTTTACTGGTTGACCGTGTCACCGAATGCACGCCCGGTGATTGCATCACCACCATAAAAAATATCTCTGTCAACGAACCTCAATTCACAGGACACTTTCCTAATCAGGCGATCATGCCGGGTGTGTTAATCATTGAAGCGCTGGCACAAACCACTGGTCTGCTCGGTTTTCGTACCATGAGTGAAGAACCCAGCGAGGATATTCTGTACATGCTGGTTGGTGTTGACAATGTGCGTTTCAAACGCCAGGTGGTGCCGGGTGATCAATTGTTGATGAAAGCAAAGATCGAACGTCGCTCAAAAGTCATCTGGAAATTTTCATGTGAAGCCACGGTTGATGGCGAGTTAGTTACGGCCGCCAATCTGCTCTGTGCGGCATCACCAAAAGACGGCCAATAAATATGATCCACCCGCAGGCAATTGTTGATCCGTCAGCAAAAATTGCTGACGATGTAAGCATCGGGCCGTTTACTGTTATCGGTGCTGATGTGCAGATCGATTCGGGTACCACCGTTGCCTCGCACGTGGTTATCAATGGCCCGACAAAAATCGGCAGGGACAACTGTATTTTTCAGTTTGCCTCAGTCGGTGAAAAACCGCAGGACCTGAAATTCGACGATGAGCCAACCGAGCTCATCATCGGTGACCGCAATACCATCCGGGAATACGTCAATATTCATCGCGGTACACCGGGTGGCGGTAACGTGACAAAAATCGGCAACGATAATTTATTAATGGTCAGCGTGCACGTTGCGCACGACTGTATCATTGGTGATCACGTTATCCTGGCAAACGCCACCGCGCTGGCCGGCCATGTTGTCGTTGATGATCATGTCATCCTTGGTGGTTACACCACCGTACACCAGTTTACCCGTATCGGCGCGCACGCCTTCACCGGTTTTTCCACTGCGATTGATCGTGACGTGCTACCGTTTTTTACAGTCGCAGGCAATCGTGCGCGGGCCGTTGGTATCAACAAAGAAGGTCTTAAGCGACGCAAGTTTACTGAGGAAAGTATTCGGGCGTTGCAGGAGGCGTTTAAATTGCTGATCAAATCGACTTGCTCGCACAAGGTGGCGCTGGAGAAAGTTGAGGAAATCGCCGCTCGAGATGATAATGTCCGGATGATGCTGGATTTTCTTGATGCCAGTGAACGTGGCTGGATTCGCTAGGTTTTCTTTTTTCGTTGCTGCGTGCTTGCGTGGCAACGTATTGTTTTTCCTTTCCTGATATTTTCCTCGTAGGGTGGGCACGGTTTTATGTGCCCACGCTGTTTCGCTGTTTAATATCTATAGTACGGTAGGGTAGGCATGGTTTTTATGCCCACGCGGTTTCATCACTTTGTAACTTTCGTCGTTTAATTTCTGGAGCCGTGCCTGTATTAGGCATTGCGGGTCTCGCCCCGCTGGCGAGTTATTCTTTGTATGGATAATATCCATGTTATTCACCCTTCGGGCCAGTTAAAAAACAACTGTTCAAATTTGTTCCTAACAAATTTAGTCAACAGCTAAAAAGAGCAACCAGAAAAAGCTGCCCGCATCACTTGCCCCGAAAAAAGCATTCGGGGTGTGCCCGCCTTGATGCACCGTCCAGGCGCACAAGGCTAACAGGCTACTCACTATTATTCTTGCTCTACCAATAGCAAAGAATTCAGCAAGTGAAAGGGGGGGAGAAGCGTATAAGCAAAAACAGGCCTGTTGCAAGGGTGGATGTTTCCCTGTAAAACATCAGGTAATGCAACCTAAGGTGTCGGAGTCAAAATTAAATATGGCACCAATAGTTGATTGATTTTCAGCATTATTGATTTTGACTCCGACACCTTGAACAGCTGGCCGAGCTGCTGCAGGATATACGGTTTTGCATAGCGCTCTTTATGATTTAATATGGCTGTAGATATAACAATATGCTCAGGTATCAAAGACTATGACAAGTAATCAAGATGATAAATATAATTACTATACGAAAATAGCATGGATTATTTACACTCTGTTGACCATTGCAGTCATCACTATATTGGTGCTATTTGTTGCCCGGGATAATGAAGAGAGGTTCTTCTACAGCTTAATGCCTGCAGCAGCGGCTTATGTTCTTCGTCCAATGGATAAACCTTTTAGCAAGCTTATTTTCAAGTTTACGGGTGTTTCCAGACCTTCAGAATAAAAGTAAGTATGAAAGATGCCGGAGTGATTGTTTTTTTAATTGTGCCGGTATTTTAATGTGGGTTTTGAGTTTCTTCGCGGCATGGCAATGGTGCTGACTCAATGCGAATCCCTGCGTTTTTACAGGGGCGCAGCTGTTGTGGCGGCTTTTTCTGGGTGCTCTTTTAGGCTGTAGCAAAAGAAGAGTAACTCGCCTGCGGTGCGAGAACTGTGATGCCTAATACAGGCACTACTCTGGAAAATTAAACCGCAGTTCTCTCAAAGTAATGAAACCGCGTGGGTACAGAAACGTGCCCACCTTACGGTTAAGCTGACAATTCAATCCAGAATAGAAAACCCTTCATTTCCCAGGAAGTTGACCAGTTCAATCAACGGTAAGCCAACCAGAGCATTTGGATCAGCTCCTTCAAACCGCTCGAACAAGGCAATGCCCAGCGCCTCTGATTTAAAGCTTCCCGCACAGTTATAAGGCTCTTCTTTGCGCAGGTAGTTCTCGATCATGCCCGGCGTTAGTTCCTTGAAAGCCACGGTGTAGGGCACGCAACTGCTCTGGATATTGCCTGTGCTGGTATTGAGCAAACACAGGCCAGTCTGAAAAGTAATTTTCTGCCCGGAGGCGCGGGTTAGCTGCTTGAAAGCATTTTCAAAGTTGCCCGGCTTGCTCAATTTTTCACCATTTAATACCGCGCTCTGGTCAGAGCCGATGATCAGCGAGTCGGGGTGACGTGCTGAAATGGCCTGTGCCTTGGCGATGGCGAGGCGTACCACCATGTCTTCAATGGCTTCGTCCGGCAGCGGGGTTTCATCGATATTTGGTGAGTCACACTCGAAATCAATGTGTAATTTCTCCAGCAGGGCTTTTCTGAAGGGGGAGGTGGAGCCGAGGACAAGTTTCATGGGTTTTTATCGTAATTGGCGAAGTTGCTGATTGTCTTGAAAATAATGCGGCATTTTATACAATATCAGGCAATTTTGCAGGGTTATTGATAATCTGCAAGGTGGTAGAAGCTATTGAAATGTAAGGGTTAAATATATACAGAAATAAAAAATTACTGTATCATAGGCGGATTATGCAGACGCAATTGCCAGTGATGTTATCGGAATCGTTGAATTTTGTGCGGCAGGTCGAATTGAACCGGACAATTGAAGGTATCTATCCGATTGCCAGACTTGTTCGATTGAGTGAAACCCTGCTCAGTAAGGACGGACATATTACAGCAAAACTTGAGTTCGCCAACAGTGTCGGTTTTGCCAGTTTGAAAGGTCGTGTCTCTGCAAAATTGCTGGTCGAATGTCAGCGTTGTCTGGAGCCGGTAGAAATCGAGCTTTCAGGTTCTTTCAAGTTTGCGCTGGTCAACAGCGAAGAAGATTTTGAATTGTTGCCTGAAGAGTTTGAACCTTACCTGCTGGAAGGTGAGGAGCAATCCATCATCGAGCTGATCGAGGATGAGTTGCTGTTATGTTTACCGATGGTGACGATACACGACAACAATTGTTCTGCTTACATGACGAAACAGAACGCGAAGGTTAAAGCGGAGATGCAGGCAGAGAAAAAGGCGGAGAATCCTTTTGCGGCATTACAGGCTTTGAAAGATGATTTAAGCAATCAGACGAAACAATAAAATTAATCGTTTATTTGATTATTTTTAATATATAAATATTTTAAGTAGAATTTTTAGGAGAAACCCGTGGCAGTTCAAAAGAGCAGAAAATCACGTTCAAAACGCGGCATGCGCCGTTCACATGATGCACTTGGTGGCGCAACTTTATCAATTGATCCTACATCAGGTGAAACACATTATCGTCATCACGTTACTGCTGACGGTTATTATAAAGGCCGTAAAGTCGTTAATACTGGCGACACTTTCGAAGATTAATATTGTCGATTTACCCTGTCGACAGCATAGCCGATTACCGGCAACCTCATTCTCTGGTTGCTGGTAATTAGTCACGTATGGCGACTATTGCTTTAGATGCCATGGGTGGCGACTTCGGCCCCGAAGTTGTAATTCCTGCTGCGGTTCATGTAGTCAAAAAACATAGCGATATACACATCATACTTGTCGGTGATGAGCCGCGTTTGCGTGACTGTGCGGAACAGCACAACATCGACCTCGATAAACACTTTGAGATTCAGCATGCTTCCCAGGTTGTGGAAATGCATGATGATCCGCGTCTTGCCCTGCGCAAGAAAAAAGATTCGTCGATGCGTGTTGCGATCAATATAGTGAAAGAAGGTCGTGCGCAGGCAGTGGTCAGCGCGGGCAATACCGGTGCTTTGATGGCAACGGCAAAGTTTGTTCTGAAGACGCTTCCAGGTATTGATCGCCCGGCAATTTGTTCGGCCATTCCTTCTTACGGTGGCCATACCCATATGCTGGATCTGGGGGCGAATGTTGACAGCAGTGCCGAACAGTTGTTTCAGTTCGCAGTGATGGGCTCGGTGCTGGCAGAAGCCATCGACAGTACACACCAACCGAAAGTTGGTCTGCTGAATATTGGTTCTGAAGACGTAAAGGGCAACGCGCAGGTGAAAGCCGCCAACAAGCTGTTGCAGGGCGGAGCCTTTAATTATATTGGTTATGTCGAAGGCGATGACATCTACACCGATAAGGTAGATGTTGTGGTATGTGATGGTTTTGTCGGTAATGTATCGCTGAAAACCATGGAAGGCGTGGCCAGGATGATCACCACCATGATGCGTGAAGAATTCGGCAAATCGCTGTTATCAAAACTTTCTGGTTTGCTGGCATGGCCGGTGCTTAAGCGCTTTAAAAAGCGTGTTGACCCGCGCATGTATAATGGCGCTTCTATGTTGGGTTTAACCGGCATCGTCATCAAAAGCCACGGCAGTGCCGACATATTTAGTTTTGCCAATGCTATCGAAATTGCATTGCTGGAAGTAGAAAAATCCGTGCCTGATCATATTCGTGAAAGCATGGAGCCCTTGTTAAACGGCGCGAACCACAATAAAAAGACTGATTCGGAAGTTGTCAGTAAGACAACAGACAGGGATGAAACACGATTGGAGACAGAAGCGTGAGCTACTCAAGAATTGCAGGCACCGGCAGTTATCTGCCCGAAAAAACCTTAACTAATGCCGAACTTGAAACCATGGTCGATACCAGTGACGAGTGGATTCGTTCGCGCACCGGTATTGAAGAGCGTCATATTGCGGCCGATGGGCAATACACTGTCGATCTGGCGGAGCAGGCTGCATTGCGCGCCATGGAAGCGGCGGGTAAAACCAAAGATGATATCGACCTGATCATTGTCGGCACCACCACCGCTGATCGCGTTTTTCCGAGTACCGCCTGCCTGTTGCAGCAACGCCTGGATATTCACGGTTGCACAGCGTTTGATGTTCAGGCGGTTTGTACCGGTTTTGTTTATGCCATGGGCATCGCTGATAAATTTATTCGCACTGATACAGCAAAATGCGCGCTGGTGATTGGCGCAGAAACCCTGTCACGCATCATCGACTGGAGTGATCGCAATACCTGTGTACTGTTTGGTGATGGCGCAGGTGCCGTTGTGCTGGAAAGCAGTGAAGAGCCAGGTATTCTGTCGACGCATCTGCATGCCGATGGTGAGTACGAAAGCTTGCTGACGGTAAACTACGGCGTATCGACTGGTATTGATAAAATTCTTGAAGGTGCTGGTGGTATTCAGATGAAAGGCAACGAAGTGTTCAAGATGGCGGTTAATACGCTGGGTCGCATCGTCGACGAAACACTGGCACACAACAACATGAAAAAATCGGACATCGACTGGCTGGTGCCACACCAGGCCAATATTCGTATTATCAATGCCACGGCCAAAAAACTGAAAATGTCGACCGACCATGTTGTGGTCACGGTAAATAAACACGGCAACACTTCAGCGGCTTCAGTGCCGCTGGCGCTGGATACTGCGGTGCGCGATGGCCGTATCAAACGTGGCGACATGTTGCTGCTCGAAGCCTTCGGTGGCGGTTTTACCTGGGGCTCGGCGCTGATCAAGTACTAGAGAAGCGCTGACTTCACATGGCGATTCTCAGTGGCATCCCGGTGCTTCATTGTCAGTCAATCGACGACACACTGGCTTTTTACCAGCAGCTGCTGCAATTTGTTCTGGTTAATAAACGTGAGGCCGAAGGCCGGCTGGTATGGGCGCATCTCATGCACGGTGAAACCACGCTGATGTTGCAGTGTGCAGAGCAGAAACATGCCGAATCACATCCCGCAAAAAACACAAACATTTCTCTTTATTTTTTCATTGATAACATTGAAGAACTGCACCATCTTGCCAAAGCAAAAAAATATCCTGGTTCAGCTATTGAGACGCGTGATTACCGGATGCGTGAGTTCAGTCTGAGCGACCCTGATGGCAATATAATTATTGTTGGTCAGAAAAATTAATTTCAAAGCCGCCTGTTATTGAGCGTCAGTCGGGCAGTGTCTGTGCTGCAAGGCTAAATTACCTGCCTTTACAATAGAATCGTTCTTATTTTGCACCCCGAAACTGCCCCGTGTAGCTGCCATTTTTTCTTTAAACAACATTAACTTGCAGTAATATTCTAATTAAAAAGTTTTGTAAAATTTTTATTGTTTTCTTTAATCATGCTGATATACAATTGGCTCTCTGTATAAATGAACAAAAATGGAGCTGTAATGGCTGATCGTGAAACTGGTACTGTTAAATGGTTTAATAATTCTAAAGGATTTGGATTTATTGAAAGAAAAGATGGTGAAGATGTTTTTGTACACTTCAATCAGATACGTGGTGATGGATACAAGTCTTTAGCAGATGGTCAAACTGTTGAGTTTACTGTTGTTAAAAGTGATAAAGGCTTTCAGGCAGAAGACGTTTCTCCCTGTTAAACCTGCTGTAACGAAAGGGTCGCGTTATGCGATCTTTTTTCGTTAGGCTGTACGTAAAAATTTCTTAGCGTTTTTTCTGGCGCTAAGTGTAGAGTGGTTCCACTTAAGATTATCTTTTGTGCTGGGTTACAGCGCGTCCTGAAAATTGTTAAAAGTCAGTTGGTGAGGCGAAGTTGGCAGTCGGCAGTTATCAGTTGGCAGTTTTTTTTTGTAGGCTGGCATAAGGAACGTTGTCGGCGTTTTGTCTGAAATGCCTGCAACGTTCCTTATGCAGGCCTACAGCTGACATGTAAAAAATAAAAATATTTCACCACAGAGACACAGAGCGCACAGAGTTTTGTTTTGTTAACTGCGCCTGCGGCGTAGTTAACAAATAAGAGGTTTTTCTCTGTGTGCTCTGTGCCTCTGTGGTAAATAAGGCTTTTGCTTCCTTAGAAGTTGGCAGTAAAAAGCAAGAACACTGCTTGTGTGGCAAATTACGTGGCTTTCAGGTTCTTTGGTTTTTAACTGATAACTGCCGACTGCAAACTGCCAACTTCTCTTCCTGAGCGACCTTTTTTCAAATGGACTGCGCGCGTTCCAGCATTTCATCGGCGTGTGCCAGTGATTGCTCGGTGATATCCACGCCGCTTAACATGCGGGCGATTTCCTGACGACGTTGTTCATCATCCAGCGCAACTACCTGGCTGGTGGTCTGTTTCTTGTGGGTTTGTTTTTCCACGCGAAGATGATGATGTGCCTGTGAAGCAACCTGTGGCAGATGCGTAATGCAGATCACCTGGCTGGCCCGGTTTTTGTTTGCCAAACTCAGCATGCGTAGATGCTGACCGACAATCTCGGCGATGCCGCCACCGACACCGCTGTCGACTTCGTCAAAGATGAGGGTAGAAATTTTACTGTTGTTGGCGATGATCATCTGAATCGCCAGGCTGATGCGTGCCAGTTCACCACCGGAAGCAACGCGCGCCAGTGGTTTGCAGGGCTGTCCGGCGTTGGTGGTGACGGTGAACTCGATCTGGTCTAGACCGAAAGCCGAGCGTTTTGCGTTTGCCGCTTCGATGCTTATTTCAAACAAACCGCCACTCATGCCCAGGGTCTGCATCGACTGGGTGATTTTTTTGTTCAGTTTGGTGATGGCTTTTTTGCGGCTTTGTGTCAGCTTGTTGCAGGCGATGATGTATTTTTCTTCCAGCTGTTTCTGCTCTTTCGTTAACTCGTCCAGTCGCTCATCAACGTGATCGATGTCGTCCAGTTCTTTTTGAAGTTTTGTGTGCAGTGCCTGTAATTCATCAGCTTCGACGCGGTGCTTGCGCGCCAGATCGAGGATGCTCTGAATGCGTTGTTCGGTTTTTGCCAGCTGTGAGGGATCGAGTTCGATGTTGTCGGCATAATTTTGCAGCAGGGAAACACTCTCGTCGATCTGTACCAGTGCTTCGCTTAACATCTCAGCCACTGGTGCCAGATTTTCATCGGCATCACTGATGTCGCCAAGCGAGCCTACGATGCTGGAAATGGCAGACTGCACGTTGGCGTTTTCATCTTCGCTCAAACGGTAAATGGCCTGTGCAACCGTGCTCTGTAATTTTTCTGCATTGGCCAGGCGTTTGTGCTGACTGTCCAGCGTCTGGTATTCATTTTCTTCCAGCGCCAGTGCGTCGAGTTCCTGTGTTTGAAAACGCAGCAGGTTGAGCCGGTCGTTCTGTTCGTTGCTGGTTTGTTGCAGATGTTGTAACTGGTCTTCTACAAGTTTTAGTTCGACATAAAGATTGCTCACTGATTCCAGCAGTGGCGAGTGGCTGGCGTAATCATCCAGCAGCTGGCGTTGCACAGCGCTTTTCATGATGGACTGGTGTTCATGCTGGCCGTGGATGTCGATCAACATCTCGGCTAGCTCACGGATGATCTGCAAGTTGACCGGCGTGCTGTTGACGTAGGCACGTGAACGACCGTCTTTGGCAATGCGTCGGCGCAGAATACATTCGTCATCGGCGTTGAGTTCCTGCGCCACCAGCCAGCTGGAGACATCGTCGAGTTTCGAAATATCAAACTCGGCAACAATCTCGGCAAACTCCGCCCCCTGTTTTATGCTGTCATTGTCAGCGCGATCACCCAGCACCAGATTAAGCGCACCGAGCAGAATCGATTTGCCGGCACCGGTCTCGCCAGTGAGCGCAGTCATGCCGCTGCTGAAGTCCAGCTCCAGCTCGTCGATGATGGCGAAATTTCTGATGTATAAATGTTTTAACATAATAAAAGTTTTCAGTCGGCAGTTATCAGTTTGCAGTTAAAAGCGAAGAAGCAGTCGTTTTTGTTTTTAACTTAAAACTGCCAACTGATAACTGCAAACTTTCTTTAACTATGTTCACTCCAGTGCAACTTGGCGCGCAGTATTTCAAAATAATTATGTTGCTTCGGATGCAGCAACGTTATCTTGTTTTCTTTGCGTTTGACTTTTATATGGTCACCCACATGCACGTCGGTTGACAGGTGACCATCGCAGGTTGCCTGCGCGATGCCTTCCTTGGTATTGCAAACCAGCACGTCGATTTTTGAATCGGCATCGACCACCAGTGGCCGGCTGCTTAATGTGTGTGGTGAAATCGGCACCAGGGTGATGGCATCCAGCGTGGCATATAATAATGGCCCGCCGGATGACAGTGCGTAAGCGGTCGAGCCGGTCGGTGTCGAGATAACAATGCCATCGGCGCGTTGGTGATTGACGAATTCATCGTTGATGCGTGTTTCGAATTCGATCATGCGTGCGACATCGCGGATGTGAACCACCACATCGTTAAAGGCATCGCCTTCGAAGATAACCTTGTTGTCCCGGATGACCTGCATCTCCAGCAGGAAGCGTTGTTCTTCACGGTAGGAGCCGTTGAGAATGTCTTCCAGCGATGACTCAAGTTCATCCGGGGAAATGTCGGCAAGAAAACCCAGGCGACCAACGTTAACGCCGAGCAGTGGCACCTGCGCATGCGCCAGTGAGCGTACGGCATTTAGAATGGTGCCGTCACCGCCAACCACGATGGCCAGTTCACAGCGTTCGCCGATTTGTTCGCGGCTGACTTTTTCAAAATTGAAAGTGTTGATGGCATCGGGTATCGATTCATCGACCAGCACCTTGCAGTCTTTGTCGCTTAAAAATTCGAACAGCGATTGCAGCGTTTTTCTTGCGGTTTCCGCCTGTGGCTTGGTGATGATGCCGATGGTATTAAATTTCATGCTGGAATTTCCATTGCCTTACACTAACACTGTGCTTCATTATTTTTCAACATCCTTTTTCAGACGGTACAGCAGGTCCAGTGCCGCTTTCGGACTTAAACTGTCGACATCCATATCCTGTAATTGTTCGATGACCGGGTGCGGCCGGTCGCTGAACATTTCGAACTGGCCGGTTTCGTGATGGCTGCTGATCGCCTGGTTTTCCAGTTCTACCAGTTTGTGTTTGGCCAGTTTGATGACATCGGCGGGTACGCCGGCGAGTTGTGCCACTTGCAAACCATAACTCTGGCTGGCGGGGCCGGGTTTGACGCTGTGCAGAAAAACGATTTTCTCACCGTGTTCCACCGCGTTGATATGGATGTTGTTGATGCCGCGTATCTCGTCGGGCAGCGCGGTGATCTCGAAATAGTGGGTGGCGAACAGGGTGTAGGATTTGTTCACCGTGCTGAGATGATAAGCGCAGGCCCAGGCCAGTGACAGGCCGTCAAAGGTGCTGGTGCCGCGACCGATTTCGTCCATCAATACCAGCGAATTCTCCGTGGCATTGTTGAGGATGTTGGCGGCCTCGGTCATTTCCACCATGAAGGTCGAGCGGCCGCTGGCGAGATCATCCGAGGCACCGATGCGGGTATAGATGCGATCAATCGGCCCGATGGTCGCGCTTTCCGCCGGCACGTAACTGCCGATGTAGGCGAGCAGAACGATGAGCGCGGTCTGGCGCATGTAGGTCGATTTACCGCCCATGTTGGGGCCGGTGATGATGCTCATGCGTTTGCTGTCACTTAATAATGTGTCGTTGGGTACGAAGTGCTCGTCGACCACGCGTTCGACCACGGGGTGACGACCCTGCTTGATGTTGATGCCAGATTTTTCTGTCAGTTCCGGGCAGCGGTAGTCCAGCGTTTGCGCACGTTCGCTCAGGCAGCAGATGCTGTCGAGTTCGGCGATGGCAGCGGCGCAGGTTTTCAGTGGCTGTAAAAAATCTTGCAGCTGTTGCAGCAGGTCATCGTAGATGGATTTTTCCAGTGCCAGCGCACGTTCTTTGGCGCTTAAAACTTTGTCTTCGTATTGCTTTAATTCATCGGTGATGAAACGCTCGGTGGTTTTCAGTGTTTGCTTGCGGGTGTAATGCGCTGGTACGTTTTCTGAATGCAGTCGGCTGATCTCGATATAAAAACCGTGTACCCGGTTGTAATTTACCTTCAGAGTTTTGATGCCGGTTTCTTCACGCTCACGAATTTCCAGTTCTTCCAGAAAGGCGTTGGCGTTTTTACTGAGGGCGCGCAGTTCGTCGAGTTCTTTATTGTAACCGGCAGCGATAAAACCACCGTCGCGGATCAGTACAGGCGGGTTTTCGCAGATGGCATCACTCAGCAGTTCGACGATCTGCGGATGCGTGGTGATGCTGGTTGACAGATTTTTCAGGAAGGGTGCGTGGCACTGCTGCAACAGATTCTGTAATTCGGGCAATACCGCCAGCGAATTTTTCAGTGTTTCCAGATCGCGAGGTCGCGCCGAGAGCAGGGCGAGGCGGCTCATGATGCGTTCGATGTCGCCGATGGAATTCAAGCAGAACTGGATGTCAGAAGTGAGCTGGATGTTCAGCAGTTCCCCGATGGCCTGGTGGCGTTGCGTCAGCAGTTCGCGGTTGCGCAGCGGCGAATGCAGCCAGCGGCGTAAACAGCGGCTGCCCATGCTGGTGGTGGTGCGGTCGATGACTGAGGCCAGCGTGTTGTCACTGGTGCCCGACAGGTTAATTTCGATTTCCAGATTACGCCGGCTGGCGGCATCGAGCACGATAACATCGTCGGTGTTTTCTACGTGCAGGCCGGAAATGTGCGGTAGCGCAGCGCGCTGTGTATCCTGCGTGTATTGCAGCAAACAGCCGGCGGCCATTACTGCGGTGTTCAGGTCTTCGCAACCAAAACCGGACAGGTCTTTGGTACCGAACTGCTTGTTGAGAATGCGGTTGGCGCTGTCCAGGTCAAACCACCACGGCGGTTGCTGGCGCAGGCTGATGTTGTTGTTCAGCGTGTTGCGAAATTCATCATACAGTGGCGTGTCTTCCGCCAGTAAAATTTCCACCGCCTGCAGGCGTTCCAGCTCGGCGTACAGCTGCGCCTTGTGTTTGATCTCGCACACATTGAAGCGACCGGAAGTGATATTCAGCGCCGCCAGGCCGTAGACACCATTCTGAAAATGCACGCACACCAGCAGGTTATCCTTGCGCTCATCAAGCAGCGCTTCTTCGGTGACCGTGCCGGGGGTGACGATGCGTTTCACCTCGCGTTTCACCGGGCCTTTGCCTTCACCGGGTTTGCTGATCTGTTCGCAGATAGCGACCGATTCGCCGTGTTTGATCAGGCGGGCCAGATAGTTGTCTGCCGCGTGATAGGGAATGCCCGCCATCGGGATTGGTTTGCCGGCAGACTGGCCGCGCGCGGTTAGCGTGATGTCGAGAATTTTCGCCGCCTTCTTCGCGTCATCAAAAAACAGCTCGTAAAAATCCCCCATGCGATAGAACAGCAGGGTGGTCGGATGGTCGGCCTTGATGCGCAGATATTGCTGCATCATCGGCGTGTGAGTGGTGCTGTCTTTGTTATTTTTTTTGTTTGCAGTGGCCGTGGTCATAGGCGCTTAGTCTACAAGATTTGCTAGTGCATTGGCATCCTGTCATATATAGTACGGCGACTATTTTTTGAAATTCAACAACGGGAATATCGTGCAACAGGTAAGCGAACAGGCATTGAGAGACCTCGCCGAACAACTGGGTGAGTGTATGACGGGCAAGGGTTTGAAACTGGCTTCGGCAGAATCCTGTACCGGTGGCTGGCTGGCAAAAATCATTACAGATATTCCCGGTAGCTCGGCCTGGTTTACCGGCTCGGTGGTCTGCTACAGCAACGAGGCCAAACACAGTTTGCTGGGTGTTGATGAAAATGTTTTAAAAGAGTTTGGCGCGGTTAGTGGCGAGACTGTGCTGGAACTATCTGACGGTCTGTTTTCACATACTGATGCAGATGTTGCTGTGAGTGTCAGTGGCATCGCCGGCCCCGGTGGCGGCAGTGAAGATAAGCCGGTTGGGCTGGTCTGGTTGAGCTGGGGCAAGCGCGGTAAATCGGTGCATGCCAGGTCATTTCATTTTGATGGTGATCGTGAAGATGTGCGCAAGCAGTCGATTAAACAGGCGTTGAACTGCTTGCTGGATTTGCTGGTCTGTGATTGATCGAGTCTATCGGGTTAGTGATTTTTGTATCTGTTCCTTGCTAACAGGAAATTTAAAAACATCGTGCAACTTAATGATTTCATTTAATTTGTCAACATGCTGAAACTCGTCTTTATCGACCAGCACAATCACCCGGGTCTGCGCGGAATATTTTTGCAGGCTGTATAACAGCACGTCCAGATTGCTGATGTTCACCCCGGCGTAGTTGTTGCCGTAGCCGTAAAAAAATTCTGCCACGATGAAATCCGGCTGTTGTTTTTTTAGAGCAGCGATAGCTTTTCGCATTGAGCTGATCTTTTTTTCCTCGATGCCGAGTGAGTGATACAGTGCGGTAAAATTTGGGTGAGCAGAAGACTCGATGATGGAGAACAGGGTTTTTGTTGTCATGGGATGTGCATAAAAAAGCGGTGTCGTACGGTGGCGTAGTTTATCCTGTTTAGCGGCCTGCTTCAGGTAAAAAAATCTGTCATTTTCAAGGGCTGAGGACTATCTGCTGACATGCATCTATGTGATAATCATTCGAGCTATCCAAGACAACAACAAATACTATCAGAGGAGTTTTTAATGGACGACAATCGTAAGAAGGCACTGGCTGCCGCTTTATCTCAAATTGAGCGTCAATTCGGCAAAGGATCTGTCATGCGTATGGGCGACGACGGGGCTATCCCCAACGTTGAAACTGTTTCAACCGGTTCAATTAATCTTGATATCGCCCTCGGCATAGGCGGTTTACCCAAGGGCCGCGTGATTGAGATTTATGGCCCGGAATCATCCGGTAAAACAACACTGACTCTGCACGTCATCGCAGAGATGCAAAAAGCCGGCGGCACCGCCGCATTTGTTGATGCCGAGCACGCGCTTGATCCGGAATACGCTGGAAAACTGGGTGTCGACATCGATGAGTTACTGGTCTCGCAGCCGGACACCGGTGAGCAAGCACTGGAAATTACTGACATGCTGGTACGTTCAGGCGCGGTGGATATCGTCGTTATCGACTCGGTCGCTGCGCTGACACCAAAGGCAGAAATCGAAGGCGACATGGGCGATTCACACATGGGCTTGCAGGCACGTCTGATGTCACAGGCGCTGCGTAAACTGACCGGCAACATCAAACGTTCCAACACGCTGGTAATTTTCATTAACCAGATTCGTATGAAGATCGGTGTCATGTTCGGCAGCCCGGAAACCACCACCGGCGGTAACGCACTTAAATTCTACTCCTCTGTTCGTCTGGATATCCGCCGCATCGGCGCGATCAAGAAAGGTGATGAGATCGTCGGTAACGAGACCAAGGTCAAAGTGGTTAAAAACAAAGTGGCACCGCCGTTCAAACTGGCGCACTTCGAGATTCTTTATGGTCAGGGCATTTCCCGCGAAGGCGAGCTGATCGACCTGGGTGTCGAGCACAAGCTGATCGAAAAAGCCGGTGCATGGTACAGCTACAATGGTGACAAGATCGGCCAGGGTAAAGAGAAAGTGCGTGTTTTCCTGAAAGACAATCCTGATATTGCAGCGACCATCGAGCAGACCCTGCGTGACAAGTTACTGGCCAAACCAAAATCCAGCGCTGAAGAAGCGGAGTTGGCTGCGGTTGAAGAGGGTGTGCTGGAAGAGGCGTAGGGTAGTTTCTGGCTGGCGGTGATTGAGTCAAAGGCGAAGTTGGCAGTTTGCAGTTGGCAGTAAAAGCAAAATCTATGCTTATGCTGCAATTACGGGGCTTTCAGGTTCTTTAGTTTTTAACTGATAACTGCCGACTGCCAACTGCAAACTGCCAACTTCCCCTCCTGGCAGTAAGAAGACCTTTTGGTGATATAGAGCTTGCATCAATCCGGCATATTAGAGTATTAAATCTTGAGTGCAAAATCCGTCGCAGTGAGATTATTATCCCGGCGCGAACATTCCGCGTTCGAGATTCGTGACAAGCTGCAAAAACGTGATTTTGATGAAGCAGAAATCGTACAGGCAATTACTGAGTTGCAACAGGGTGGCTGGTTATCTGACGAGCGATTTGCCGAAGCCTACATCCGCATGCGGCAGCTTAAAGGTTTCGGCCCGATTCGCATTGCCATGGAGCTGAGTGAGCGCGGTGTGGATGAGTGTATCGTTGATGAATATTTGCGTGCCGATGATGCTGCCTGGCAGCAGACGCTGGTGCAGCAGTACCAGAAAAAATACAGGAACAAGGCAATCGCGGATTATAGTGATAAAGCAAAACGTATTCGGTTTTTGCAGTATCGCGGTTTTCCGCTTGATCAGATATATCAAGTCGTTAGTTAAGTTATCAACAAAGTTGGTTTTGTAGGGCGGGCATTGCCCGCTGTTTCGTAAATACATTAGCACGTGTTGTCGGGCAATGCCCGACCTACGAAACCATATATTATCAATAAGTTATTTAGTTTATTTAAAGTAAAATATTTTATGAAAACAAGCGCAGAATTAAGGCAGGCATTCCTCACATTCTTCAAAGACAAAGGCCACGAGGTGGTCGCCAGCAGCTCGCTGGTGCCCGGCAATGACCCGACCTTGTTGTTTACCAATGCCGGCATGGTGCAGTTCAAGGACGTGTTCCTTGGCCGCGATAAACGCCCTTACACACGCGCCACCTCCAGCCAGCGTTGCGTACGTGCTGGCGGTAAACACAACGATCTGGAAAACGTTGGCTACACCGCACGACACCACACTTTCTTTGAGATGCTGGGTAACTTCAGCTTCGGTGATTATTTCAAGGAAGATGCGATTAAATACGCCTGGGAATTTCTTACTGAAGTTGCCGGCCTGCCAGCGGAAAAACTCTGGGTCACGGTTTATGCTGATGATAAAGAAGCCGAAGACATCTGGCTGAACACGGTTGGTGTCAGCGCTGAACGCTTTAGTCGTATCGGCGACAAACCCGGTAAAAAATATGACAGCGATAATTTCTGGGCCATGGGCGACACCGGCCCCTGCGGCCCCTGCACCGAAATTTTTTACGACCACGGCGAAGACATCTGGGGTGGCCCACCGGGTACGCCGGAAGAAGATGGCGACCGTTATATCGAAATCTGGAACCTGGTGTTCATGCAGTACAACCGCAGCGCTGATGGCGAGATGAATAAGCTGCCGGCACCATCGGTGGATACTGGCATGGGGCTGGAGCGTCTGGCGGCGATTTTGCAGGGCGTGCATAATAATTATGACATCGACCTGTTTCAGCACCTGATCAAGGCGGCAGCAAAAGCCACCAACACCAGTGACCTGGAAAACAAATCGCTGCGTGTTATCGCTGATCACATTCGCTCCTGTGCGTTTTTGTGTGTCGACGAGGTGATGCCGTCCAATGAAGGTCGCGGTTACGTGCTGCGTCGCATCATCCGCCGCGCCTGTCGTCACGGTCATCAGCTGGGCATGGATGGCCTGTTCTTCTACAAGCTGGTGCAGCCGCTGGTGGAAGTTATGGGTGAGGCTTATCCCGAGCTGGTCAGGGCGCAGAGCAATGTCGAGCGCCTGCTGAAAATGGAAGAAGAGCGTTTTGCCGAAACCCTGGATCACGGCATGAAAATTCTGGAAGAAGACATCAAGCAATTAAAGGACAAAACCATCACCGGCGAGACCCTGTTCAAACTTTATGATACCTACGGTTTTCCGGTTGACCTCACCGCTGATATTGCACGTGAACGCGGCCTGGAAATCGACGAAGCCGGTTTCGAAGCCTGCATGGAAGCGCAGCGTGAACGTGGTCGCAGCGCCAGCCAGTTCGGTGTCGATTACAATAAAGATGTGCAGGTGGACTGCGACTGTGTTTTCACTGGTTACGATCAGGTGAAGCAGGATGGCAAGGTGGTCGAGCTGTTTTCCGGTGCCGAGCCGGTTGAAACGTTAAGCGAAGGCCAGCAGGGAATTATCGTGCTGGACGAAACACCGTTTTATGGCGAGTCCGGTGGTCAGGTTGGCGACACCGGTGTGCTGACTTCAGCGAATGCGATTTTCATCGTGCAAGACACGCAGAAGCAGGGCAAGAGCATCCTGCATATCGGCGAAGTGCAAAAAGGTTCGATCAGCAAAGGTGATGAGCTTAACGCTGAATTTGATCTTGAAAATCGCAGGGCGATCAGCCGCAACCATTCCGCTACACATTTAATGCACGCAGCACTGCAACAGGTTTTAGGCGAACATGTTTCGCAAAAAGGCTCGCTGGTCGATGCTGAAAAGCTGCGTTTTGATTTCTCTCATTTTGAACCGGTGAGCAAGGAACAGTTAAAACAGATTGAGCAGATCGTCAACGCACAGATTCGCGGCAACAGCAAAGCGACGGCCGCCGAGATGGAACTGGAAGCGGCAAAAGCCTCCGGCGCGATGGCGCTGTTTGGTGAGAAATACGACGATGTGGTGCGCGTGGTCAGCATGGGCAATGATAAATTCTCCACAGAATTATGCGGCGGTGTGCATGTTGATCGCGTCGGTGATATCGGCTTCTTTAAAATCACTGCAGAAACCGGCATTGCTTCCGGTGTGCGCCGCATCGAAGCGGTCACCGGTGAAGCGGCGGTTAACTGGGTGGAAGAAAAAGAGCAGCAGCTGGATTCACTGGCGCAGTTGCTCAAGAGCAGTCGCGATGAAGTCAACAGCAAGGTCGAGCAGTTGATACAGAAACTCAAAGAGCAGGAAAAGCAGCTGACGCAGCTGAAAGGCAAAATGGCATCGCAGGCAGGCAGTGATCTGTCCAGCCAGGCCGAAGACATCGGCGGCGTAAAAATTCTGGCTGCAAAGCTTGAAGGTGCAGACAGCAATACTCTGCGCGACACGCTGGATCAGCTGAAAAACAAACTGGGCTCGGCAGCCATCGTGCTGGCCAGCGAAGAAGGCGGCAAGGTAAAACTGATAGCCGGTGTCACCAAAGACCTGATCAAAAAAATCCGTGCTGGAGATCTGGTCAATATCGCCGCTGCAGAAGTTGGCGGTAAGGGTGGTGGTCGCCCGGACATGGCGCAGGCAGGTGGCTCGAACCCGGCAGCGATACCCAAGGCGCTGGAAGCAGCGAAGGGCTGGCTGCAGGAACAGCTATAAATGTAGGGTGGGCACGTTTTTGCGCCCACGCTGAATATAGCAATGTTTGCCGCGTGGGCACAAAAACGTGCCCACCCTACGTATTGTACAATCAACTAG
>WFOC01000107.1 GCA_015488295.1 Gammaproteobacteria bacterium | reverse complement strand
GCTCAATATAAGCATCAATAACCGCCTCAAACTCCCCCGCAATCTCATCCCCCTTCAAAGTCACGGTCTTAACACCGTCCTCATAAACCGGTGCTACCGGACGTTCACCCGTGCCGGGCAGGCTGATGCCGATGTTGGCGTGTTTGCTTTCGCCGGGACCGTTGACCACGCAGCCCATGACCGCGACGGACATGTCTTCCACGCCATGATATTTTTCTTTCCACTCTGGCATTTGTCTGCGTAAGTAATTCTGCACCTGCGAGGCCAGTTCCTGAAAATAGGTGCTGGTGGTGCGACCGCAGCCGGGGCAGGCGGTGACCAGTGGTACGAATGAGCGAAGCCCCATGGTTTGCAGAATTTCCTGCGCCACGATGATTTCTTTTTCACGCGGTGCGCCGGGCTCGGGGGTGAGTGAGATGCGGATGGTGTCGCCGATGCCGTCGTGCAGTAACATGCTGAGCGCGGCGGTGGAAGCGACGATGCCCTTGGAGCCGATGCCGGCCTCGGTCAGCCCCAGGTGCAGCGCGTAATCGCTGCGCTGTGCCAGCGAGCGATACACAGTGACCAGGTCCTGCACCACGCTCATCTTGCACGACAGGATGATTTTGTCTTTCTCCAGCCCCAGTGCTTCGGCCTGTCTGGCGCTGTCCAGTGCAGAACGGATGATGGTTTCCAGCATCACGTCGTGTGCTTCATGTGGTTCGGTGCGCTGTGCGTTTTCGTCCATCAGTTCCGCCAGTAGCGCCTGATCCATGCTGCCCCAGTTGACCCCGATTCTCACCGCCTTGTTATATTTGCAGGCCAGCTCGATCATGGTGGCGAACTGCTCGTCACGTTTTTTGCCCTTGCCGACATTGCCCGGGTTGATACGGTATTTTGCCAGTGCCTGCGCGCAGTCCGGGTAGTCGGTTAACAGCTTGTGGCCGTTGAAATGAAAATCACCGATCAGCGGTACATGGCAGTTGTTCCGGTCCAGTGCTTCGCGGATATGGGCGACCGCTGCGGCTGCATTGGCATCATTGACTGTTATGCGCACCATCTCTGAGCCGGCATTGGCCAGCTGCAGAATCTGTTTTGTAGTGGCTTCAATGTCGGCGGTGTTGGTGTTGGTCATCGACTGCACCACTACCGGTGCATTGCCGCCAACGGTGACACCGTCAATATTGACAGAACAGGTTTTGCGACGGGGTTTGTAGCAGTCAGGAAAACTCATAGGGCGATGGTCATTGCAGCTGGTTTGAAAGCACAGAATTTTACCACTGTATGCACTTTGTTGTTTAGGGAACCTATGAACAAGTCGTGAATACGCATCTTGAGCCCAGAATTTCTCATGGCTACGTTACTAAGCCATTGCAATAGAATAACTATTACAATCACTTAGCGCCTTGCCCTGAAAAATTCTGAATCTCAATCTGCTGCATCCAGACTTATTCAGAGGTTCCTTAGTTAACCTGATAAACTCACAGGCTTTGAAGCGGTTAATATTTCTGTATGAAACTAGGTTTTATGATCAATCCAGATGCCGGCATCGGGGGGGCTGTAGGCCTGAAAGGCAGCGACGGCCCGGCCATTGTCGAGCAGGCTCTAGCGCGTGGCGCTTTGCCGCAGGCGCAGAAACGTGCGCGTGCTGCCATGGAAAAACTTGCTCTGGACAGGGGGATTTTATCCGGCGCAAGCATTCTGACTGCTGCTGGTAACATGGGTGAAGATGTGCTGCGTGAACTTGATCTTCCCTGTGAGATTGTTTATCGGGGCGAGCAGCAGTCCAGTGCGGCGGATACCAAAAATCTTATCCGCCAGCTTGTAAAGCAGCAGGTTGATCTGATTATTTTTGCCGGTGGTGATGGCACCGCGCGTGATGTGCTGGATGTGTTGAGCGGTGAGCTGGCGGCAGATATTCCGGTGGTTGGTATTCCTGCTGGCGTGAAAATTCACTCTGCGGTGTACGCACTTACGCCTTCACACGCCGGTGAATTGATCCAGCTACTGCTGGCGGGGGAGCCGATGTCGCTGCATGAATCACAGGTGATGGATCTTGATGAAGATGCTTTTCGCCAGGGCCATGTCAATGCAAAATGTTATGGTTATCTGCCGGTGCCGGTGGATGATACTCGCATGCAGCTGATCAAGCAGGGCGGCTTGAACCATCATGAAATTACGGTGCAGGATATCGCCAGCGATATTATCGAAACGATGGAGCCGGATGTTTTTTACCTGATCGGTTCCGGCTCGACCACTGCGGGCATCATGGATGAGTTATCGCTGCCCAACACCTTGCTCGGTATCGACATTGTTTATAACCAGGCACTACTTGTCAGTGATGCCGATGAACAGACGATTCTAAAAACCATTGGTAAGCAGCCGGCAAAAATTGTAGTCACCACCATCGGTGGTCAGGGGCATGTGTTTGGTCGTGGCAACCAGCAGCTCAGTGCCAGAGTCATCCACCAGGTTGGTCGGGAAAATATTATAATTATCGCGACTAACGAAAAACTACGCTCGCTGAATAAACGACCGATGATCTCGGATACGGGGGATGCGGCTTTGGATAAACAGCTGGCTGGTTTATATTCGGTGATTACAGGGTATCAGCAGAAAACGTTGTACAAACTGAATTAATCAGAGATGCCTTAAATTTTTAAAAGTTATTGTCCACAGATAAACGCAGATGAACACGGATAAAAACTGCGGGTAAAAGCCGCTTTTATATTTACTGTCATCCTGAAAAAGCTTTACATCTGTGTTTATCTGCGTTCATCTGTGGATAATGATTTTTTTGTTGTAACAAAAACAGGTATATAAAAATGCAAGACGTAGATTTTGTAAACGGTTTAATCGATTTTATAAAAAATTCACCGACACCGTTTCACGCGGTTGAAGTGATGGCGCAGATACTGGAGCGTCATGGTTTTAAACAACTGGATGAAACCGAGCAATGGGATGTCAACGGCGGCAAACCGGGTGAGCGTTTTTATGTGACGCGCAATGATTCATCGATTATCGCGTTTCAGTTGAACCAGACGCTGATCGAAAATGGCATGCGCATGGTCGGTGCACACACCGACAGTCCCTGCCTGAAAGTAAAACCCAATCCCGAAATCATCAACAATAATTATCTGCAACTGGGCGTGGAAGTTTACGGCGGTGCGCTGCTTAACCCGTGGTTTGACCGCGACCTGTCGCTGGCCGGTCGTGTCAGTTATCTGAATGAAGACGGTGCTATTGATCACCAGCTAATCGATCTGGAAAAAGCCGTTGCGGTCATTCCCAGTCTGGCTATTCACCTGGACCGGGATGCCAACGACAAACGTTCGGTCAACAGGCAGAAAGACCTGCCGCCGATTCTGATGAAGCTGCCGGAAAACGATACTGACACCAGCATTGATTTCAAAGCTATTTTGCTAAAACTGGTCAACGTGAAAAACGCTACGCTGGACATCAAACCTGCGCGTGCAGAAAAAGTACTGGGTTACGAGCTGTGTTTTTATGACACGCAGCCACCTGCTGTTATTGGCCTGCACGATGACTTTATCGCCAGTGCGCGGCTGGATAACCTGCTCAGTTGTTACACCGGGCTGATGGCGCTGATCGAAGGGGATAGCAAGCAAAACACCCTGCTGGTGTGCAGTGATCATGAAGAAGTTGGCAGCATGTCGGCTGCCGGTGCGCAGGGGCCGTTTCTCAAATCTGTGCTCGAGCGCCTGTGTGGCGGTGATGAAAACCTGACGCGCATGATTGCTAACAGCGTGATGATTTCAGCTGACAACGCGCACGGTGTACATCCGAATTATGCCGACAAACATGACAGTTCACACGGCCCGATTCTGAATAACGGCCCGGTAATCAAGATCAACGCCAACCAGCGTTATGCCAGCAATAGCCAGACCAGTGCCATGTTTGAGCACCTTTGTGAGCTGGCTGATGTGCCGGTGCAGTCTTTTGTGGTGCGCTCGGACATGGCCTGCGGCAGCACCATCGGCCCGATTACTGCGAGTGAGATCGGTGTGAAAACAGTCGATGTCGGGGTGCCGACCTTTGCCATGCATTCTATCCGTGAACTGGCCGGGCGCTGGGATGCCTTTTATTTATATCGCGTATTAAAACAATTTTTTAACTAGATTCGAGCAGCTGTTTTTTAGCGGACTATAATGGTGGTATGTTATCTTGACATTGGCTGTTAAATGCTTATCGTAGTAAGTCCGCCTGTGAAGATGGCATGAGTTAAAAGACATACGAAGTTTTGTAGAAGTTAGTTGTTTTTTTCATAGCGCAAGACCTTTTAAAGCCGACCATTGAGGGTTGGCTTTTTTTTGCCTGCATTTTTGTATTAATAAACATTTCAGTCTTATATAGATATATACTTAAATACAAATCAAATATTAATGTTAAGTCTCTGAAATTAGAAAGAATGCGAATTATAAAAAAGTCTCATAAGCTGGATGCTGTCTGTTACGACATTCGTGGCCCGGTGCATCGCGAAGCACGTCGCCTGGAAGAAGAAGGGCACAAAATCCTCAAGTTAAATATCGGTAACCCGGCACCGTTCGGTTTTGATGCACCGGAAGAAATTGTGCAGGATCTGATTCATAATGTGCCTGTTTCGCAGGGTTACAGTGATTCCCGCGGCCTGTATTCCGGACGCAAGGCGGTGATGCAATACTGCCAGCAGAAGAACATCAAAAACGTCGAGATCGACGATGTGTATCTGGGCAATGGTGCCAGCGAACTCATCGTAATGTCGATGCAGGCGCTGATCGATGATGGTGATGAGGTGTTGATTCCCGCGCCGGACTATCCGCTGTGGACGGCAGCGGTGTGCCTCTCCGGCGGCAAGGCAGTACATTATCTGTGTGATGAACAATCTGACTGGTATCCGGACATCGACGACATCAGATCGAAGATTACCGAGAATACGCGCGGCATCGTCATCATCAATCCGAATAACCCAACCGGTGCGGTTTACCCGGAAGAAATTTTACAAAGCATTATTGAGCTGGCTCGTGAGCATGAACTGATCGTGTTTTCTGACGAGATTTACGACAAGATTGTATATGACGAAGCCCAGCATATTTCTACGGCATCGCTGTGTGATGATGTTTTATGTCTGACTTACAACGGTCTATCGAAGGCATATCGCGTCGCCGGTTTTCGTGCCGGCTGGATGGTAGTCAGTGGTGATAAAGCACATGCTTCAGATTATATTGAAGGCATTGAGTTACTGGCATCGATGCGCCTGTGTTCGAATGTGCCCGGGCAGCACGCGATTCAGACGGCACTGGGCGGTTACCAGAGCATCAACGAACTGATCGTGCCCGGTGGTCGTCTGTATGAGCAGCGTAATCTGGCGTATGACATGCTGACTTCGATACCGGGTATCAGCTGCGTCAAACCCAAGGGTGCAATGTACCTGTTTGCCAAAATGGATCAGAAGAAATTCAATATTCTGGATGATGAGAAGATGGTGCTGGATCTGTTGACCCAGGAAAAGATTCTCATTGTGCACGGTTCTGCATTTAACTGGCCCAACACCGATCATTTCCGGGTGGTGTTTTTGCCACACCGGGAAGAGCTCGGCAAAGCGCTGGATGCTATCGGGCATTTTTTCTCCCACTATAAACAGTAGTTCTATGTCAGGTTCACTGGCTGAAAATTTAACCGCGGTTCGCCACAGGATTCAGCAGTGTGCTGAAGTGGCCGGGCGTGATGTGCATGAGATTCAGCTGATTGCTGTTTCAAAAACACGTTCGTTAGAAGAAGTGCAGGCGCTTGCCGCGCTGGGGCAAACTGCTTTTGGTGAAAATACTGTTCAGGATGCGATGACAAAAATTCCGCAGCTGAATAGCCAGGCGCTGCAGTGGCACTTTATCGGCCACCTGCAATCAAAAAAAGCCGGCAAGATCCCCGGTTACTTTCAGTGGATACATTCTGTTGATAGTCTCAAACTGGCACAGAAACTTTCCAATGCCATGGCTAGCAATTCAAAAAACTCAAATCTTCATTGTCTGCTGCAGGTGAATGTCAGTGGCGAGAACAGCAAGTCGGGTTTAAAACCAGAAGCGGTAAAACCTTTTTTGCGTGAGCTGCTGGATTTGCAACTGCCATGTTTGTCATGGCGCGGGCTGATGACTATCGGCGTGCGTGGTGATGAATTGCAAACACGGCAGGCTTTTTCACAACTGCGGGAATTACAGCAATCGTGTCGCGAAGAGTTTTCTTTAGCAGCATTTGATCAGCTGTCGATGGGCATGAGCGGTGATTATTGCCTGGCGATAGAAGAGGGTGCAACGCTGGTTCGTGTTGGCACGTCGATTTTCGGGCAGCGTGAACAGTTGTAAAGAAGGGCGGGCTCAGCGTAAAACGGTGTGCCCAAAATAAAGGCGGGCACGTAAACCAAAGTCTACGTGCCCTAGCAGCGCATGATTGCTGCTAATTCGGTGCGGTGTCTGTGCAGTAAACTGTGTTCAGACGGCATGATTTAGCAATCACACTACATTCGGATTATTCGATCTCGCTACTTCATTTCAAGTGGCGAAATCATCAAGCCTGGTTTTAACCTAAGCTCTGTTTCTCCTTTCAGCGTTATCGCTGTCAGGTGTAGTACTTGTCTGGTGCATTTTGAGCAGCATGTTCTTGCGTCTTTGCTCTGCTGCCTGACGGTGGTGTTCCGTCATTTTTTTCATGAGTGTTCGGCGCTCTTCCCTCAGCTTTATATACGCATTTTGTTGCGTCTCATTAAATGCGCTGGTCAGCTGTCGGCGTTCCTGCAAATAATGTTTAAAAATTTCCAGCTGGGCTTCCTGCATCTGTTTTAATGCAAGAAAGTCGTTGCTGATTTTTTGTTGAAAGCTGACGCCTGTCTTTGCTTTTACAGCAGAATAAAAGTTACGGTCAACATGACCAGTAGTGTCAGCATGGCTGATAGTGTCACCAGCCCCGTTATTTTTATGCGCATTTTTAACAGATTCCTCAGCAAACAATGTATTTGGTAATGCCAGTGTAAGTAGCATTGTTGCCAGCTGTGTAATCGTTTTCGTTGATGTCATTCCATTAACCTGTTTTATTCAGCCTGTGTCATGACGGTGGAGATGTCGTTTAATTTTTTAGATACATTATAAATATATCGTAAAACAATTATATTAGAAAATTATAATATAGTCAAACCGGATTATGACAATATTTCAGGAAAAGGATGCTTTTTTCACCAGTGGTGCTTTTGTCACGGGCAAATAAAAGGGCGTATAAAACGCCCTTTTGTGTTGCCTGCCAACGGGGCGTATTACATGCTGTGCATCTGTGTGGCTGATGCATGACCTCTGGATTCACGCATGATTTGACGAATCTCTTCGTGCAATTTAGCAATTTGCTGATGGATTTCCTGGATCCTTTGCTCGGCGGCTAAACGATCTTTCTGAGCGCGCTGAAAGACCGCTTTTTTTGCTTCTGCCATTTTGCTGCGTTTTTCCTGTCGGGCTTTCATCGCCATTTCATACTGTGCACGGCGGTTTTGCATTTCGCGTTCATAAGCCTGGCGATGTTTCTGCAGCATTTCCATGTGCTGTTTTGTTCTGGCAGGCATCTGTTGGCGGCGGTACTGATTGTACTGGTAAGGGGCGGGAGCAGGGCGTGTGACAGCCACGTGGCTGACAGCAGGTGCCTGCGGTGTTACTACTACAGCAACTTTTTCTTCGCTGACGATAACCGTCTCGCTGACAGCTGCAGGGGGTGTTTCAGTTTCTGCAACAATGTTTTGCTCGCTTGTTTCAGTGACCTCTGCCTGTGTGTTGCTTTCTTCTGTGCTGGTTTCAGTTTTTGCTGCTACAGGTTCTGGTGTTGTGCTTGCTTCTGCTTCAGTTTCTGCGTTTGCGGTTTCGATTGCCGCTTCAGTTTCGGTGCTGATTTCAATGTCAGCGACTTCAGGGGCTGGTGTTTCTGTCTGTGCTGTTAGAGGCGCTTTGTCTTTATCTCCGTAGAAGGTAACGCCGATAACGATGGCTGAAACCAGAACAAGTACTGCCGGGACAATCATATTGCTGCTGCTTGATGCAGCTTTATTTTCGTCGGGCTTTTTCATATAAGGTGCGGTGTTGACGGTTTCTGCTTTTTTTTCAGTGTTGTTTTCTGTTTCACTCATTGTTTTCTTCCAGTTGTTCCAGTATGAATACGTTTTGATTGATGTTTTTTCGGGAAAAGATCCCCATAAAAAAGGCTGAACACATTAGGGATTCAGCCTTTTGAAGTCGATGTTAACGGCTGACTTATTGTGCGGTTGTTTCGACATTTGGTACAGCCTGTACCGGTGCCTGGCCATAGGGTGCGTAACCGTATGGTTGATAACCGTAAGGTGCATAGCCATTGTTGTAGCCAGAATAATTGTAACCGTTGTAGTTGTTATAACCGTTCCAGTAGTTATTGGCATTGCCGCGGCCTTTGCCTTTCATTTTGAACTTCATTTCCATGTCCATATCCATGTTCATATCGCCTATCATGTCGTTCATGAAGTCGCCAACAAAGTTGTTATCCCAGCGATTGTTGTTGTAACCGTTGTTATCGTAGTAGCCATTATCATTGTCGAATGGACCCCACCAGGCATTTGCGCTGGTCGAGCCAAGTAAAGCGGCGGTAACGGCGAGTATTTGTAAAGTTTTCATGGTGAACTCCTGATATCTGTTAGCAGTAGTGTTTTCATGCGCTGTGATTCTTCTGAATCATGCGCCGAATTATATTAGAAAATGCGAATATTAGCCATATGACAGAGGGGGTATGTGCGGATTATGGAGTGCCAGAAGCCGGGGTCTGTTATTGAGTCAAAGGCGAAGTTGGCAGTTATCAGTT
>WFOC01000106.1 GCA_015488295.1 Gammaproteobacteria bacterium | reverse complement strand
ACAGCAGGCCGAAATTTTTGGCATGCCGCGTGATGCTGAAGGTGAAGCGCTGCCGCTGCTGGTTTTTGCCATGGGCAAGATGGGCGGCGGCGAACTCAATTTTTCTTCCGACATCGACCTGATTTTTGTTTACCCTGAAGACGGCGAAACCAGCGGCCCTCGCCGTAAATCATTTTATGAATTCTATCTGGCGGTGATTCACAAGCTGGTAAAACTGCTGGACGAAGTCACCGCCGATGGTTTTGTTTACCGTGTTGATACCCGCTTGCGTCCGTTCGGTGACAGCGGGCCGATGGCCATGAGTTTTTCCGGCATGGAGCAGTATTACCAGATGCAGGGACGGGACTGGGAGCGATACGCCATGATCAAGGCGCGTTTGATCACCGGTCGTGAAAGTGACAAAAAACACCTGCGTGCCATGCTGACCCCGTTTGTTTACCGGCGTTATCTTGATTTCAGCATGCTCGATTCCATCCGCGAAATGAAGGCCATGATCAATGCGCAGATGAAGCGCAAGCGCATGAGCAACAACGTCAAGCTCGGCCCCGGCGGCATCCGTGAAATTGAATTTATCGGCCAGACCCTGCAACTGATCCGCGCTGGCCGGGAACCGGAGCTGCGCGAGCGCAGCATCATCAAGGTGCTGTCACTGCTGGCAGAAAAAAACTACCTGCAAAAACAGGAAGTCGCACAGCTGGTCAAGGCCTACTGGTTTTTACGCAAGCTGGAAAATCGCCTGCAGATGCACAATGATAAGCAGACCCATACCCTGCCTGATGATGAAATACTGCAACAGCGGTTATGTGTCGCCATGCAGTTGCCCGACTGGCCGGCGCTGCTGGAACAATTAAGCTTTCATCAGCAGGCGGTAGACGATGTTTTTCAGAGCCTGATTGCCGCTGAAGATGACATGCCGGCTGAGGATGCCTCGCCTTTTGCTCTGTTCTGGGTCGGCACGGAGGCCAGTGAAGATGCTGAAGAAAATGTTTGGCACTATCTGGAAAACCTGGGGTATGAGCAGGTTGATGACATTGTTCGTCTGCTGAAGCAGTTGCGCGCCAGTCCCCAGCTTAAACACCTGTCCGGTGATACGGATCGCCTGCTGGCAAAACTGATGGTCTCGCTGGTCGAAAAAATTGCGAGCTACCCCGATCAGCTGACCCTGCTGGATCGCGTCTGCCACATATTAAAAGCACTGGCCGGGCGTAAGGTTTATCTCAGTTTGCTCAGTGAGTACCCGGATATCCAGTTGCAGATGCTGACCCTGTGTGCCGCCAGTGAATGGTTTACTGAGCGCCTGACCAAATACCCCATTTTGCTCGACAGCCTGCTCAGCACTGCCGAAGCGTTCCGCCGCCAGTATGATGTGAAAAAACTGCTGGCACTGGAGCTGCAGCGCATCGAGGGTGATAGCGAAAACGGTGGTGCGGATCTGGAATTGCAGATGGATAGAATGCGTCAGTTCAAACGCCAGACTGTGTTCACCGTGGCCATGCTGGATGTGTTTTACGATGAACCGGTGGAAACTGTTTCTGACCGGCTGACAGAGCTGGCCGATGCGCTGCTGGAAGTCATCCTGGATTTTTCCTGGCAGGCGATGGTAGAAAAATACGGTGAACCAGGTTGTCTTGTTGATGGTCGGAAGCTAAAGCCGGCGATGTCGATTGTGGCCTACGGCAAAATGGGCGGCAATGAACTGGGTTATGGGTCAGATCTGGATATTATTTTCGTGCACAACAGCGTGGGTGAAAAACAGTTTACCGATGGCGAAAAAAGCATCGATAACCAGAGCTTTTTCGCCCGTGTTGCGCAACGTGTGATTCACTTTTTAAACACCCGCACCTATTCCGGCATTCTGTACGAGGCCGATACCCGGCTGCGTCCGGACGGTCACTCGGGGTTGATGGTCAGCAGCCTTTCGGCATACGAAGCCTATCAGCGCGAAAAAGCCTGGACCTGGGAGCACCAGGCGCTGATCCGGGCAAGATTCGTTACGGATAATTTGCAGGGAAACGCGCTGATAGAGCCGGAATTTGATAGAATTCGCAGTTCGGTGCTCAGGCAGCCGCGACAGGCCGGCAAGCTGTTGCAGGAGGTGGTCGAAATGCGCAACAAGATGCGCGAACATCTCACCGATAAAAGCGCTGGCTTCGACATCAAACAGGATGCCGGTGGCCTGGTTGATATCGAGTTTATGACCCAGGCCGGCGTACTGATTCACGCGCAGCAACACGCCGATTGCATCAAGCACACAGCAACGCTGGAGCTGATTAACGAGCTGAAAAAAGTCGGCTGGTACCAGGTCGATGAAGCCGAAAAAATGGCCCGGGCTTACCGCTATTTTCGCAAGCTGAAAAACTGGCAGAACCTGGCCTGCGAAGCCGATGAGAGCGACGTGCCAATGCACCGCGACAATGTGGTACAGGTCTGGAACCGGTTGATGCCTGGGAAAGAAAGTTTGAAGCAGGTAGTTGGCAGTAAAAAATAAAAACCTCTGTGGCCTCTGTGCCTCTGTGGTAAAAAATATTTTGATTTTTGTTTTAAGAGATATAGCAGGAGAAGTTTATGCAAACCATGGCCGATAGAGATGGCGTAATCTGGTTTGACGGAAAAATGGTTGACTGGCGTGATGCCAAAATCCACGTTTTAACGCATACATTACACTATGGCATGGGCGTGTTCGAAGGCCTGCGCGCCTACAAAACCGAGCAGGGCCCGGCGATTTTTCGTTTGCAGGCGCACACTGATCGTCTGTTTGAATCTGCCGCCATCATGAATATGGAAATTCCGTTTGATGCAGACACCCTGAATGAAGCGCAATGCGCGGCGGTTCGTGAAAACAATCTCGAATCGGCCTATGTGCGGCCGATGTGTTTTTATGGCTCCGAAGGCATGGGGCTGCGTGCGGATAACCTGCGGGTACACGTCATGGTCGCTGCCTGGGAATGGGGCGCGTATCTGGGGCAGGAAGCGCTGGAAAACGGCATCCGCATTCGCAAGTCGACCTTCATCAAAAACGATTCGCACCCGAGCATGTATCTGGCGAAAGCCAACGGCAACTACATCAACTCCATGCTGGCGCTCGATGAAGCCATGAGCAAAGGTTATGACGAGGCCCTGTTGCTGGACAGCAAGGGCAATGTTGCCGAGGGCAGTGGTGAAAATATTTTCATGATCAGGGATGGCGTATTGCACACACCGACGCTGACCGCATCGCTGAACGGCATCACCCGTAACACCATCATGACGCTGGCAAAAGAACAGGGTTATGATGTGGTCGAGCGCATCATCAAAATCGAAGAACTGTATGCCGCTGACGAAGTGTTTTTCACCGGCTCGGCGGCCGAAGTGACACCGATTCGCGAGATTGACGATAACGTTATCGGCAATGGCTCGCGTGGCCCGATCACCGAAAAACTACAGGCCATGTATTTTGATCTGGTGCACGGCCGACTGGATATTCATCAGGACTGGTTGACGGTTGTAAAATAGCTGGAATGCAATCTATCCACAGATGAACACAGATAAACGCAGATATGGAAACGTTATAATAAGAACCTGTCATCCTGAGCGAAGCCGAAGGATCTGGAATCGCCGCAGTAAAAGCCCTGCCGGCTTCGCTCAGGATAACAGTTAAATAATATTTAAAGCTTTTTATCTGTGTCCATCTGCGTTCATCTGTGGACAATAAAAAAACAGGAAATAAACTATGCCTAACCCAAATACAGCGATGCAAAAAGATCTGGAAACCCCCAACGACACTTTGTTATATGAAGTATCGCGCGACCTGTTGCCGGTACGTTGCCCGATGCCGGGTTCCAGTTTGTGGAATTCACATCCGCGCGTTTATATTCCGGTCGAAGTCACCGGCAGTGCCAGCTGTCCTTATTGCGGTTGCGAATATCACCTGGTCGATTAAAGCGGATTACCTTATATGACGATGCACCTTCCTTCGTTTGAAAACGCCCGCGTGCTGGTGGTCGGCGATTTAATGCTTGATCGCTACTGGCACGGCGGCACTTCAAGAATCTCGCCCGAAGCGCCGGTGCCGGTGGTGCATGTTAATCATAATGAAGAGCGCGCCGGTGGTGCCTGCAACGTGGCGCTGAATATCGCCACCCTCGGCGGGCAATGCACGGTGATGGGTTTGTGCGGCGATGATGAAGCCGCGAACACGCTGGAGGCGCTGCTGGAGAATGTCGGCGTTAAACCGAAATTCGTACGCATGCCGGAGAATGCAACAGTCACCAAGTTGCGCGTCATGAGTCGTTCGCAACAATTGATGCGACTGGATTTCGAAGACGGTTTTATCGGTCAGGATTTAACGCAGCTGGAAGAAGAGTTTACTGCGCAGCTGGCGCATCACAATATCGTGGTGTGTTCTGATTATGGCAAGGGTAGCCTGCGCAGCGTGCAACGTTTGATCGAACTGTGTAACGAAAAAAACATTCCGGTACTGGTCGACCCCAAGGGCAGTGACTTTGAAAAATACAGCGGTGCCAGCTTGATCACGCCAAACCTGTCCGAGTTTGAAGCCGTGGTCGGTGGCTGCGAAACCGAAGACGACCTGGTGGAAAAAGCCAGTAAACTTTCCGAGCAATTCAATATCGAAGCCCTGCTGGTAACACGCAGCGAACACGGCATGAGTCTGATGCAGCAGGGTTATGATCCACTGCATGTGCCGACGCGAGCGAGAGAAGTGTTTGATGTGACCGGTGCCGGTGACACGGTGATTTCCACGCTGGCGGCTTCACTGGGTGCCGGCGTTTCACTGGAACGCGCCATGGTGTTATCGAACCTGGCGGCCGGTGTGGTGGTCGCCAAATCCGGTACCGCCAGTGTCAGCTTGCAGGAACTGGAAAATGCTATCGAGCAGAATTCATCGAATACCGAACACGGTATTCTGCAGGAAGCTGATCTTTATCCGTTGCTGGAACGCTGCCGTGCGCGCGGTGAAACCATCGTTATGACCAACGGCTGCTTTGATATTCTGCACGCCGGTCATGTGACTTATCTGGAGCAGGCCAGCGAACTGGGGGATCGTTTGCTGGTGGCGGTCAACATTGATGAAACCGTGCGCCGCCTGAAGGGTGAAGACCGCCCGGTGAACAGAGTTGAAAACCGCATGCGCATGCTGGCGGCACTGCGTTGTGTTGACTGGGTGGTGGCTTTCAGCGAAGACGAGCCGACCCGGTTGATCTGCGATGTTGCGCCGGATATTCTGGTGAAAGGTGGTGACAATGATGCCGATAAAATTCCCGGTGGTGACTGTGTGCGTGAAGCCGGCGGCAAGGTGATGGTGCTGACCTATGTTGATGGCATTTCCACGACGAATATCATCGAGTCGATTAAAGAGAAGTAGGCAGTTGGCAGTT
>WFOC01000105.1 GCA_015488295.1 Gammaproteobacteria bacterium | reverse complement strand
GGCTCGGAGATGTGTATAAGAGACAGATGCACTGAACACCAGTAACCGCCGCAGCATATTAAACCTGTTGCAGGGCAGCCTGAAAAAAGTCACTGGAAAAATCGGTAAACTCACCGAAGATGTTTATGAATTAAGAACGCCAGTCGCCAGTGTTGGTGTTCGCGGCACTGAATATGCTCTGCGCGTTTTTCAGTCCAGGGGCTGCGGCGGCACGGTTGATGCGGATGACGGGTTTTATCTTGAAGTCATCAAGGGCCTGGTCGATGTGCATAATGAGGCGGGCAAAGAGGTAATCGCCAAAGGTGAGACAGCTTATGTGCCACTGCCAAAAGCCGTGCCGAAAAAAGTCAGGGTAGAGCCCGGTATCATCAAACCCGTGGTAAAAAAAGTGGAAGTTAAAGAGCCAGAAGAAGAAAGCAGCAACTTCTGGTGGTGGTTGCTGGGGGTTGTTGGTCTGGTGCTTCTGATCTAAAAAAATCATGAATAATGAAACGTGTAGAATTGATAAATGGTTGTGGAATTCGCGGTTTTTTAAAACCCGGCCACTGGCCAGTGATGCGGTAAATGGCGGCAGGGTGCATCTTAATGGTCAGCGTGTCAAAGCCGGGCGTGCAGTTAAAATCGATGATGTTTTAACCATTCAGAAAGACGGTTTTGTTTATGAGGTAACCATCAAGGGTATCAATAAAACCCGCCGTCCAGCGAAAGAAGCCCGCCTGACTTATGAAGAATCTGAAAGCAGTCGTGAAAAGCGTGAGCAGGAACAGCAGATGAAAAAACTGGCTTCTGCAACCAGACCTGTACTGAATCGAAAACCGGATAAACGCGAACGTGAGCAGTTACGAAACTTTAAGCACAAGTTATAAGTTGGCAGTAAGCAGTTATCAGTTAAAAGCGAAAAATTGTTTTAAAAGCTGATATAGTTTTTTAAAATATGCCAACTGCCAACTAAAGAAAAAAATGACCAGACCCGTTACCCCACAAATCACCGCTGACGTTATCATCGAGATGCCGTTGGTTGATGACAAGCCCATCATTCTCATCGAGCGAAAGTTTGAGCCGTTTGGCTGGGCGATTCCCGGTGGTTTTGTGGAGGTTGGCGAAACTATCGCGACGGCTGCGCGGCGTGAAGCGCTGGAAGAGACCACGCTGGATGTTGAGCTCGATATCCTGCTCGGCATCTATTCCGATCCAGAACGTGACTTCAGAGGGCACACCGTCTGTGCTGTTTTTATCGGCAGTGCTTCGGGAAAACCGGTGGCGGCAGACGATGCCAGGGATATCGCCCTGTTTGACCCGTTTAATGTAGATGTTGAGCTGGCGTTTGATCATCGCCAGATCTTGCAGGATTACTGCGATTATCGCCGTGATGGCACCATCAAACTGCCGTTATGAAGCGGTTTTTAGCGGCTTTTTATCATGCCAGCTAAAGGCTGTTACGCGGTGTCCATAAGTCGCTGTTTTTGGTATAATTTTCAGTTATAACAAAATAGTGTTTTTCCAGGGTGTTTCTTCTTGAGTAATCGAACGCTGTCAATTGATGACCGCATATACGACTATCTATGTGACGTTTCCATCAGGGAGCCAGCGCTGTTACGTCAGCTGCGTGAGGAAACCGCGCAGCTGGAATATTCAGTGATGCAGATTTCGCCCGAGCAGGGGCAGTTTATGTCCCTGTTGATCAAAATGATGGGTGCACAGCGCGCACTCGAAATCGGCACTTTTACCGGTTATAGTTCGATCTGCGTTGCCAGCGCCATGCCCGAAGACGGCAGGCTGATTTGCTGTGACATCTCGCCACAGTGGACCGAAATGGCAGAAAGATACTGGGCGCAGGCCGGGCTGGAAAACAAAATCGATCTGTATTCGCAGCCAGCGGAGCTGACCTTGCAGATGTTGCTTGATGATGGTGCAGAAAAGACATTCGACTTTATTTTCATCGATGCCGATAAGCAGAATTACATCAAGTATTATGAGATGTCGTTACGCCTGTTGCGAAAAGGTGGAATAATGGCAATTGATAATACTCTGTGGTCAGGCGCAGTTGCCGACCCGGAAAACATGGAGCCAGGAACGCGAGCCATTCGCCGTTTCAATGACATGTTAAAACAGGATGATCGCGTTAGTCAGAGTCTGCTCACTATCGGTGATGGCTTAACGTTGATACTTAAAGAGATCGACTGACAGATGTCAGATCAATAGATGCAGGATTATAAAGAAGCTAACTAACATATGCTGAACTGGATAAAAAAATCATTTAAAAAAAGAACCGCCAGTACCCGGGGTGTAAAGAGCGGCAATAAAAAAACAGTGACAGCCCCCACTAAACGAGCGCGCTCTGCTTCCAGTGCAGCAAAAAATCAGGCAGTGATTCTAAGCCGTGGTGAGCACGGTATCTCGCGCAACAACATCGACAAACACGCTTTAAAAGTTTTATACCGCTTGCATAATGCAGGTTATCACGCCTGTCTGGTCGGCGGCGCAGTAAGAGATTTATTGCTCGACATCAAGCCGAAAGATTTTGATGTTGCCACCGATGCCACCCCCGAAGAAGTCAATCGCCTGTTCCGCAACTGCCGTTTAATCGGTCGCCGTTTCCGTCTGGCGCATGTGCATTTTGGCCGGCAGATTATTGAAGTTGCAACGTTTCGTGCCGCGCATGAAAGTTCGCAGTCAAGCCATCAGTCCGGCCACCAGGATGAAACCGGTCGTATCGTACGTGACAACGTTTTTGGTGAACTGGCCGACGATGTCTGGCGGCGCGATTTTACTGCCAATGCACTGTATTACGACATCTCTGATTTCAGCGTCATCGATTTTGTCGGTGGTTTTGAGGACATCAAACAAAAACGTTTGCACCTGATCGGTGATGTTGAAACCCGCTATCGTGAAGACCCGGTGCGCATGTTGCGCGCCCTGCGTTTCGCCGCCAAGCTGGATTTCGAAATTGATGAAGAAAGTGAATCACCGATTTATACACTGGGTTATCTGCTGGAAGATATTCCTGCGGCTCGTTTGTACGAAGAAGTTTTGAAAATGTTTCATTCCGGTCATGCCGTGCGTAGTTTTGAATTGTTGCTGGAATTTGACCTGCTCAAATACCTGTTCCCGATGGCGGATAAATCCATCAAACAGGATGAAACATTTAAAGCCATGCTGATTACCGCCATGCAAAGCACCGATGACCGTATTAAAAATGACATGCGCGTCACGCCGGCATTTTTATTTGCCGCCCTGTTATGGCACCCGGTCAATTCGCGGGTGAAAGAATTTGTCGAAAAAGGCATGCCGTATTCAGTGGCTATACAGAAAGTTGCCACCAAAGTTTTGAGCCAGCAGTCAGCCAGTGTTTCTATACCGCGGCGTTTTACTACGGTGATGCGTGATATATGGGGCCTGCAGACACGCTTCCATTATCGCTCCGGTAAACGTGCGCTGGCAGTGCTTGAGCATCCGAAGTTTCGTGCGGGTTATGATTTTTTATGCATCCGTGCGCAGTCGGGTGAGCAGGTCGCCGATAGCGATATAAAACAGGATTGCCAGTGGTGGACAGAGATACAAAAACAGAATCCGGAACAGCAGCAGAACATGCTGTTTTCGCCACAGGGAAAATCAAAATCAGGCAAGCCGAAAAAACGGCGGCGCTCTTCATCAAAGAAAAAAGCGAAAGCGCCTGAATAATAATCAGCTTGAAAAATCAAGTTTGGTGCACAGTTAAATGCTGAAAAAACACACCGCGTACATCGGTCTGGGCAGCAATATCGAACAGCCGTACTTGCAGATAAAAGATGCGATTATCGCGCTGGATGCCTTGCCGGAAACCAGCGTAGTTAAAGATTCAGGTTATTTTAAAAGCCGGCCGATGGGTCCGAAAGATCAGCCTGATTATGTGAATGCCGTGGTTGAAATAGCAACGGCAATAAGCGCAAACGATCTGCTGAAACATTGTCAGCACATAGAGCAACAACAGGGGCGTATAAAACTGCGTCGCTGGGGTGAGCGTAGTATTGATCTGGATATTCTGCTGTATGCTGATGAACAGATCCAGAGTGATGATCTGAGTGTGCCGCATCCAGGAATCTGTCTGCGTGATTTTGTGTATCTGCCGCTGTTAAAACTTGAGCCGGAAATAAATCTTCCGGGTCGGGGTTTGTTAAGCGGCATAGTCGAAAAGTCAGCGTCGGAAAAATATGAAACTGATTATAATTGTCAGTTTGCAGGAAATATTGACAGGTAATAATTTATGGCTTCATCGCCTGAACAAAAATTTGAGCAACAAAATTTATCTTCGGGTGCCAAATCAGATATTCCTGGTTTTATTGTCATCGAAGGGCCGATTGGTGTCGGCAAAACAACGCTGGCAAACAGGCTGGCGACTTCGTTTGGTAGTGACTTGTTGCTCGAGGGTGCGACAGAAAACCCCTTTCTTGAAAAGTTTTATGAAGACCCGAAGGCAGCGGCCTTGCCGACACAGTTGTTTTTTTTGCTGCAACGTGCGCGCCAGCTAAAAGCGATGAAGCAGGAAGACATGTTTAACCCGGTGCGTGTCGCTGATTTTTTGATCGAGAAAGATCGCCTGTTTGCCGAGTTGACACTGGATAATGATGAACTTGATCTGTACGAGCAGGTCTATGCCAGTCTGACCATCGATATTCCGTGTCCTGATCTTGTTGTGTATTTGCAGGCACCGGTGGAAGTATTGCTGGCGCGCATTCATAAGCGCGGTTTGAAGCATGAGCGTTTTATCGAAGCGGCTTACTTGCAGCGCTTATGCGACTCTTACATCCAGTTTTTTTACCAATATAATAATGCGCCCCTGTTGATAGTAAATGCGGCTGACATTGATTTTGCAAACAATGATGATGATTACCAGTTATTGCATCAGCAGATTATTGAAGTACAGTCGGGGCGGCATTATTTTAATCCGACGCAGGTGGCGCTTTAAAAGCGCGATGAAAAGTGAATAATAAAAAACGGATCAGTGAATGAGTTCGCAAACGAATACTAAACATAAAGTGACGGTGCGTCGCCTGGCAGAAATGAAGCAGGCGAAAGAAAAAATCGTCTGTCTGACGGCTTATGATGCCAGCTTTGCACAGGTTCTGGAAAAGACCGGTGTTGATGTGGTACTGGTTGGTGATTCGCTGGGCATGGTTATTCAGGGTGAAGAAACCACCTTGCCGGTTTCTGTTGAAGACATGTTGTACCACACACGCTGCGTTGCCAAAGGTCTGAAAAATGCCCTGCTGGTGACAGACATGCCTTTTTTGAGTTTTACTTCTGAAGAAGAAGCGGTGCTGAATGCCGGCCTGTTTATGAAGCAAGGCGGTGCACACATGGTGAAACTTGAAGGCGGCATTGATCAGATTGACACCGTGACTGCACTGAATAAAAACGGTATTCCGGTGTGCGCACATCTTGGTTTGCAGCCGCAATACGTGCACAAGATTGGTGGTTACCGCGTGCAGGGGCGTGAAGCTGATGCTGCGCAAAAAATGCTGGACGATGCGCTGGCTCTACAAAATGCCGGTGCAGATTTGATGCTGCTGGAGTGCGTGCCGGCATCGCTGGCCAGCAAGATCACCGAGGCGCTGGATATTCCGGTTATCGGCATTGGTGCCGGTGCTGATTGCGACGGGCAGATTCTGGTGTTGTACGATATTCTTGATATCAGCCTGGGCATTCGGCCCAAATTCAGTAAAAATTTCATGGCCTCGGCAAGTGGTATCGAAGATGCTATTCAGCAATATGTGACAGCAGTTAAAAATTTGGATTTTCCTGCGGTTGAACATGTGTTCAGTTAATTTTCTCACACGATAAAACATGAAAACCTGTTTAAACATCGAGCAATTGCGTGCGCAGATTCAACAGTGGCGCGCTGATGGTGAACGCATTGCTTTTGTACCGACCATGGGTAATCTGCATGAAGGCCACCTTTCGCTGGTTGAAATTGCGCAGCAAAAAGCAGCGCGTGTGGTGGTCAGCATTTACGTCAACCCGTTGCAGTTTTCGCCGGATGAAGATTTTGCGAGTTATCCGCGCACACTGGATGATGATTTAAGCAAGCTTGAAGCAATGGCCGTCGATCTGGTTTTCACGCCGGATGACAGCATGATTTATCCGGAAGGTGAGCAGCAAAGTACGTATGTCGAAGTGCCGCAGCTGTCGCATATTATCGAAGGTGAATTTCGCCCGGGATTTTTTCGCGGGGTCGCCACCGTTGTGCTGAAGTTGTTTAACATGGTGCAGCCGGATGTTGCGGTGTTTGGTGAAAAAGATTTTCAGCAGTTGCTGGTCATCCGGCAAATGGTGAAAGATTTGAATCTGCCTGTCGAGATCATTGGCGGTCAGACAAAACGTGAAGCGGATGGCCTGGCAAAAAGTTCGCGCAATAATTATTTGAGCGCAGCCGAGAGGGAGAGCAGCCGGATACTGTCAGCGTCTCTTCAGGCCTGTCGTCATCAGATTGAGCAGGGTGTTGATGTTGAACAGGCTGAAAACAGCTGTATCAAAAATCTGGAAAGCCATGGTTTTGTTGTGGATTATGTCACGCTTCGGGAAACTTCCCGGCTGCAAAAAGTGTCCAATGACGAGGTAAGGGCGGGATGTGCGCTGGTGTTGCTGGCAGCAGCAAAACTGGGCAAAACCCGGCTTATCGATAATATAATATTTGGCAGCGAAGCTTGAAGCCGTCGCGTGGATAGCCGATAATACGCCTATTAGCTTCCAGGGTTGGAGCAAGCAGACAAAGAATTTTTATTCTTGATAACCAGTTTTTTTAATTGGCTACGGCCCTGAATCAAAACAGATTATATTTCTATGGAAATTACACTTTTAAAATCAAAACTGCATCAGGCACGAGTGACGCTCACCGAGCTGGAATACGAAGGCTCCTGTGCCATCGATGCCGATTTGCTGGCGGCGGCCGGCATTAATGAGTATGAGCAAATCCATATTTATAATCTGAATAATGGCGAGCGTTTTACTACTTATGCTATTCAGGCGGAAGCCGGTAGCGGTGTGATTTCAGTTAACGGCGCAGCGGCGCACAAAGCCAATAAAGGTGATCGCGTTATTATCTGCTGTTATGCAAGGTTGTCTCCGCACGAAGTGGCGGGCTTTAAACCAACGCTGGTTTATCTTGATAGTGCAAATCAGATTACCCGCACTTCGAATCAAATCCCTGTTCAGGCCGCTTAAAAACACATAGCGTGAGTACATTTGTGCTTGTGCCGCGCTTGCAGGTGCCTGTTTAATTTTTTTGGGTTTGATTTGCTTCCGGCTTGATCTGCTGATCAGCTCGCGACTTGCTGTTTGATCGCTCTAAGCCCAGCCTCATTTCGACAAAAATCAATCCCTGAAATATCAAGCCCCGACATCGCCAGTTTCTCATCGCATTCATCTGTGCTTTCGCAGTCCGAGCAAAGCTTCATTTGTTGACGAATATCTTTAACGCTTGTTTGATAGATATAATCGGTTTTGCTGATGCCGAGCGCTGTCAGCATGTTGCTTAGTTGCAGCTTGTCAAATTCCTGGTGCAGCGTATGGTGAAATTTGCGGCCGTTGACCAGGTTGATCAGGATGGTATAAGACAGGCGGAACAGAAACACTGCAAGCAAGAGAGCCAGTGCACCACTGACGATGATCGTTATCGTATCCATGGCACGATTATAACAACGATATAACTCTATGCTTGACCTGGATCATGAAACTCTGCTGTGCCGGTGTTTCTGTTTCCTGCGGATTACCCCGTGTTGCGCATGCCGGCAGCGATGGCGTTGATGCTGCGTAATAACGGGTTCAGCCATTTCTGGCGTTCAGTTTCGTCCAGCGATTCGTCGCGATAGCGTTTCAGTAGCTTGATCTGTATGTGATTGAGTGGATCAAGGTACGGATCACGACGCATCAATGACAGCGCCAGCGGTGGAATATCGTCCAGCAGATGTGCCATGTTGGCCACTTTCAGGGTGATATCCAGGGTACGGTCGTGCTCGTTGCGAATCATCTCGTAGATGCGTTTTCCGGTCTCTTCTGACAGGCATAGCTCTGAATATTCTTTCGCGGTACGCATGTCAGCCTTGTACAGCGCCATCTCGGTGTTGCTCAGCAGCGCCTTGAAATACGGCCAGTGCTGGTACATGTCGCGTAATTTTTCCAGGCGGCTTTCGTCATCGCCGATCCATTGCTGCAGCGCCGAGCCGATGCCGTACCAGGCCGGCAGTGTCTGTCTGGACTGTGCCCAGCCGAATACCCAGCCGATGGCACGCACCGAGGTTTTTGAGCGGTCGCCTTTTTTGCGATGAGACGGGCGTGAGCCGATGTTCATCAGGGCGATTTCGCTGACCGGTGTGGCTTCGTAAAAATAGTCCAGGAAACCTTCGGTGCGGTCTGTCAGCTCGCGATAGCTGTCTTCGCCATAGGCCATGATCTCGCGCATGATCGCCATATTTTCTTCAGTGGCGGTGGTTTCGCCGGGAAGAATCTGGTAGCGGCTGGCCAGCATCAGGCCGGTGATGCCCATGGTCAGTTCGTAGACAGCAGTCTCCGGGTTGCTGTATTTGTTGGATAAAACTTCACCCTGTTCGGTGAATTTTATCTGCCCGTGAACCGTGCCTTCAGGTTGTGACAGGATGGATTCGTGAGTCGGGCCGCCGCCGCGACCGATGGTGCCGCCGCGACCGTGGAACAGGCGGCAGTCAATGTCGTTGGCATCGGCCAGATTCATGGCTTTCTGCTGGGCTTCGAATAACTGCCAGGATGAGGCAAGAATGCCGCCGTCCTTGCAGGAGTCGGAATAACCCAGCATAACTTCCTGCAGGTTGCCGGAAGCACTTAGCAGGGTGGTATAGGTTTCATCGTCGAACAGTTTGGCCAGCACGCTTTCGATGTGGTTGAGGTCTTCGATGGTCTCGAACAGTGGCGAGATGCGAATCTTGCAGAACCATTCGTCATTGTTTTTACCTGCCAGACCGACGATGGTGGCAAGCAGCATCACTTCCAGCACGTGGCTGGCCTGGTGTGTCATCGAAATAACGTATTCACCGAAGGCGTGCGGGCTGATTTCACCGTGCATTTTTTCGATGACCTTGAATACTTCCAGGGTTTCCTTGTTGGCATCATTGAGCTGGCTGGCATCAAATTCAATGCCTTCGCACTGGTGCTGGATGAGGTCGGACAGCAGCTTGATGCGGGTGTCTTCGTCCAGGCCGTCGTAGTCCATGAAGGTGTTGCTCTGCTGAAGAATCTCGGCGACCGCTTCGGTGTGACGGGTTGATTCCTGGCGCACATCAAGGTGCATCAGATAAAAGCCAAAGGATTCGACCAGGCGGATCAGATCTTTTATTGCCAGATCGGCAATTTTCTGGTCGCCGTGGCTGATCAGTGAGTCGCGGATCAGGATTAAGTCTTTCAGAAAATCATTTTCAGACGCGTAAGCGTGGCTGTATTTGCTGATGTCTGCAGAGGCATCCGAGATCAGCGCACGGGTTTTGTCCAGGTTTTGCTGGATGCGAAAACGCATGAACGCCAGCTTGCGCTGGTAGGGGGAGTGCGCATAAGACAGCGGGTTGATAGCAAAAACCTCGAAACGCAGGTTTTCGTCGTGGTTCAGGCTGTCGGTAAATTCACGGCTGGGGGTGCAGATCAGGTCGGAATGGGTCAGGTGTTTGAAAGCAATGTTCAGACGACGGACGTATTCCTGCAGGGTGGTTCGCGATTGCAGGCGCAGCGCCAGCTCGGTGGTTTCCGGCGTGACGTTGGGGTTGCCGTCGCGGTCGCCGCCAATCCATGAGCCAAATTTCAGAAAGCTGGGTACATTGATCTGCGCTGACGGATAATGATCGCGGATGCGGTTTTCCAGGTTGCGATAAACCACGGGCACGGCATCGAACAGGCTTTCTTTGAAATAATAAATGCCGTTTTTGATTTCGTCGCGTACCTGCGGGCGGTTTTCCCGGACTTCGTTGGTGCGCCATAAAATCTGGATCTGTGTTTCCAGTTCAGAGATAACGTCCTGGCGCTGTTTTTTGCCAAGGCGTGTGTCGCTGAGTTTTTCGTTGGTGAGAAAGATGCGGCGTAATGCGTACAGGATGCTGCGGCGTTTTGCTTCGGTCGGGTGTGCGGTGATCACCGGGATGTAAGCCAGTCGGTCGAGCAGGGTTTGCAGGCGCTCGGCGGACATGCCCATGTCGACCAGATCGCGTAGTGCAGAATCAAATGAACCGATCCACAGTTCTTTGTCCTTGCGCATCTGGCGGCGGCGCAGTTGTAATTGCGAGGCTTCTTCGGCGACATTCACCAGGCTGAAATAGGTGCTGAATGCGCGCACCACCTGGGTGAGTGTTTCTTCATCCAGCGACTCGATCAGCGCCATCAGGCGGGCGCGTTTTTGTTCGTCTTCTTCCTTGTGTAGCTCGATAAAACCAACGCGTAATTTTTCGACAGCGTTATATACGTCGGCCCCGGCATTGGATAACAGCACGTTACCCAGCAGGTTGCCAAACAGTTTTACTCTGGCGCGTAGCTGTTTGTCGGTGGTTGCGGTGTTTAGCAAGCCAGCCTGCTTGAGACCGTCCGGTTTGTTTGTGGTTTCAGCAGTGTTCAGAGTGTTCAAATTTGCATCTTCTAAAGAGTTATTCATAAGCTGTGAGGTCTACAGTGAGTGACCGTGTGGTTACACAAAGCCGTCAATTATAACGTAATTAACAGGTGGCTGATACGCTGAAATTTTTATGGAAATTAAGGTGAGGTTTGTCGTCAGTTTGCCAGAAATTGCGTACAATACGCCGCGTTCAAGCATGATTCAGAACTGGTGAATCGCTGATTTTAAGCTAACCTTATGTAATCTAAAATATAACTATAAAAAAACTGTCATGTCAAAACTCACGGAACTTGCTTCATGGAAAGCGTTAGAAGCGCATTTTGAACAGATCAAAGATGTTCGCATGCGTGATATGTTCGAGCAGGATACCGACCGGTTTAAAAAATTCAGCACGCAAATGGACGATATTCTGCTGGATTTCTCCAAAAATCGCATCAATGACGAGAGTTTTCGCCTGTTATGCGACCTGGCCAGAGAGAGCGGGGTGGAAGAATGGCGTGACAAAATGTTCTCCGGCGAGCCCATCAATATTTCCGAATTCCGCCCGGTGCTGCATACTGCACTGAGAAATCGCAGCAATACGCCGGTTTATGTCGACGGTGAAAATGTCATGCCGCGTATTAATCGTGTGCTGGCGCAGATTCGTTATTTTACCGAGCGGGTGCGCGGTGGTCATCTGCGTGGTTACAGCGGGCATTTGATTACCGATGTGGTGAATATCGGCATCGGTGGTTCTGATCTGGGGCCGCATGTGGTTTGTGACTCGATGAAGCCCTACGCACAGCGTGGCATGAATGTGCATTTTGTTTCCAATGTTGACCCGACTCATCTGACCGAGATTCTGAAATTCGTTAAACCGGAATCCACCCTGTTTGTTATTGCTTCAAAAACGTTTAGTACGCAGGAAACCATGTTGAATGCGCACAGCGCGCGCGACTGGTTTGTGGAGCTGACGGTGAATGAAAAAGCGGTGGCGCGGCATTTTGTTGCGGTTACCACCAATAAAAAAGCCGCCAGTGAATTCGGTATTCTGGAAGAGAATATGTTCGAGTTCTGGGACTGGGTCGGCGGGCGCTATTCGCTGTGGTCGGCCATTGGTCTGTCTATCGCGCTTTATCTCGGCATGGATCATTTTGAAGATTTGCTCGATGGCGCGCATGCCATGGATATGCATTTTAAATCCGCACCCATCGAAAAAAATATGCCGGTTATTCTGGCCTTGCTTGGTGTCTGGTATAACAATTTTTTTGATGCGCAAAGCCATGCGGTAATGGCTTACAACCAGTATTTACGCCGCCTGCCGGCTTACCTGCAACAACTGGATATGGAGAGTAACGGCAAGACCATCAACCGCCAGGGTGAGCGGGTGGATTATCTGACCGGACCGATCATCTGGGGTGAGACCGGCAGTAACTGCCAGCATGCGTTTTTTCAGTTGCTGCATCAGGGCACCAAGCCGGTGCCGGCAGATTTTCTTATTCCTGCGCGCAGTAAAAATCCCTTAGGTGAGCAACATTGTGTGTTGCTGGCAAATTATTTTGCGCAGACCCGTGCTCTGATGAAGGGCAAAACTGAAGAAGAAGCGCGCGCCGAACTGGAAGCCAGTGGTTACTCGGAAGATGTCATTAAAGATGTGCTGCCGCACAAGATTTTTGAAGGTAACAAACCGACCAACTCCATTATGTTCGAAAGCCTGGACCCAAGAACGCTGGGTGCACTGCTCGCCATGTATGAGCACAAGGTTTTTGTGCAGGGCGTGATCTGGGACATTAACTCGTTTGACCAGTGGGGCGTGGAATACGGCAAGCAACTGGCAACGGATATCCAGGCCGAACTGGCAAGCCGGGAAGGTACGAGGCGTTATGATGACTCGACGAATAATCTGATTGATTATTGCATGCTTTTGAAATTTTCTGATTAGAAAATTTAATGAAAAATGAAAAATGAAAAATGAAAAATGAAAAATGAAAAATGAAAAATGAAAAATGAAAAATGAAAAACGGGAACGTGGATATGTGC
>WFOC01000104.1 GCA_015488295.1 Gammaproteobacteria bacterium | reverse complement strand
CCACATATCGGCTTTCGCAGGGTCTGCGGTGTAAGGTGTCGGGAACGCGCCGAACCAGAATTGCAGAATATCTTCGATGCGGTTACTCATACAGAAAAAATTTTATATCCACAGATGGACGCAAATGAACGCAAATTAAAAACATAAAACCCTGATCTGTGAATACTGCGAAATACGTAAAAGTAATACAGTAGGGTGGGCAAGTTCTTTTGCCCACGCGGTAACTATTTACAAGCAGGATTGCCAAAAAACATTCTCACCCAGCAAAAACTGTTTTTATTTGCGTTCATTTGCGTCCATCTGTGGACAGTATTTTTTAATTCTTTAAAACTTCACCACCACGTTTGCCTGCAAGCTGTTCACATTCTGACGCGCAACATATTCCATGCGAAACGCGAGTTTGGTATCAAATTTATATTGCATACCGGTGCCCAGTAAAAAACCGTCATCATCACCAAAATCATAACCCAGGCGAACCAGCATGTCGGTTTTGCTCGACAGCGGCACCGACTCAACCATTGATGCCCACAGACCGCTCACATCCTCATTACTGCTAAAACCTTTGTACGGATCAAAATCACCGCTGCCCATGTAACCGATTTCCAATGCACTGGAAATATCTTCGTTTAATTTAAAGTCAAAGTCGTAGCCGCCAATAAACTGAAACCCGCGTGCACTGCCATATCCCGGCAGGCTGTTAAAACCCAGGCCACCACCTACATAAATTCGCTTGGCATCAATAACGCCTTCCGCACTCACGCTGGAAACCATCGACATCATCGCCAGTACCAATAATATTTTTTTCATCTGTAAAATCCACTTGTATTAGAAAACAATCTATTTCAACATATCACCAGGTAATCGCCAATATCTACTAGCAACTATATTCAAAATACACCAAACTACCGTCAATAAAATTTAGCTGAAAAACATCATGGCACGTTTCATTATCCTCATTGCAGTCGCAGGTATCGCATTAATTTTCTGGCACAAAATATCCAAAGCGAAGGGTGCCGAGCGGAAAAAAATGATTCTATGGGGCATCATCAGCGGCGTACTGGCGGTACTGGGTTTGCTCGCCGTCACCGGCCACCTCAACATCATCACCGCGATGATCGCCGGTGCCGTTGCCCTGCTGCCACGCGCCATGCAGCTGGCAAAATATCTGCCCTTCATCAGCCGCCTGTATCAGCAGCACGGCCAGCAACAGGCACAGAACAGCCAGCAGGGCTCGCAATCTGCCAACGGCAAAAACAGCATGAGCGTTGAACAGGCACGCGAAGTGCTGGGATTGAAACCCGATTGCAGCAAAGAAGACATCATTCTGGCGCATCGCCGCATGATGCAGAAAGTCCACCCGGATCGCGGCGGCTCGGACTTTCTCGCCTCACAAATCAACACCGCCAAGGACGTGCTGCTGGGCTGAATTCACGGTCAGGCTCACCACACATCCCAGAGGGCATCGCGACTCCAGTACCTGCTGCACAATTCCCACATACATGCTGAAGGTTTCCCGCGCCCGATTGCGGTAAAATACGTCTAACCTTTTAACTTTCGGGAAAACCGCTTTGCAATTTATCCATCTGGCAAGCTTGAGCGACCTGCAAACACGCAAGCTAATCTGTGTAAAAACAGGTGCTTACCGCATATTAATCGCACTCTCTGAGGGCGAAGTCTATGCCGTTGACGATATGTGCACACACGAAGATGCCTCGCTGAGCAAGGGTTCGCTGCACGCCGACTGCGTCAAATGCCCACTGCACGGCAGCCGTTTTCGCCTGGCCACCGGTGAAGCACTGGATGAGCCGGCCGAAGAAGCACTGAACACCTACCCGGTAAAAATCGAAGGCGATGACATCCTGGTCGGCCTGCCCGAATAAACACCCGGAACCAGACCCTTAACCTTGTAATCACCCACACCAGCCCCACATACAAAAACTATGAACGATGTCGAAGAATTACTAAAGAAAGACCACAAGACCATCATGCGCTCGATCATTCAGCGCATTGCCACCGGCCCGGACATGAGCAAGGATATCTCGCTGGAAGAGGCGCGCGCCGGCATGCACGCCATTTTGCAAAAAGCCATCGACCCGGTACAGGCCGCGATTTTCCTTATTGCACTGCGCATGAAACGTGAAACCGATGACGAGAACAAAGGCATTCTCGATGGTATTCGCGACAATGTTTGCTCGGTTACCGCCGATGTCGACGATGTGCTGGATCTGTCCGACCCCTACAATGGCTATAACCGCACCCTGCCCGCCGCACCCTTTCTGCCTGCCGTGCTGGCGGCCTGCGGCGTTAATACCGTATCACACGGTGTTGAAACCATGAGCCCCAAGTTCGGCATTACCCACCATCGCGTACTGAAAGCGGCGGGCAAGAATGTCGAACTCAGCGTGCAGCAAGCGGCCGACCAGCTCGCTAACAGCGACATCGGCTGGGCCTATGTTGACCAGAAAGCTTACTGCAAGCCGCTGCACGATCTGACCGACCTGCGCACCAGCATCGTCAAGCGCCAGGCCATCACCACGGTCGAAGTGCTCACCGGGCCAATTCGCGGCAAAAACAAAACACATTATATGTCGGGCTACGTACACAAGCCCTACACCCGGGTTTACGCCATGCTGGCGCGCCATTCCGGTTTCGACAGCTGCTTGATGATTCGCGGTGTCGAAGGCGGCATTACCCCGTCTTTGCGCCAGAGCGGAAAAGTTTTTTATTATCACGACATGGGCGAAGAGCAGGCGCAGGATTTTGACCCGAGCGAAATCGGTATCAAACAGAGCGTTCGCGCCGCACCACTGCCCGATGACCTGCCACCGGCACCGGAAAGCGAAGATGTCAGCGCCGCTTTCGATGCCGAAGCCGTGGCAAAAATGGCGGCCGATGCCGGCCTTGCCGCTCTCAACGGCGAACGCGGCAGCAGCTACGATGCACTGGTCTATTCCGCCGCCATTGCCCTATGGCACATGAAAAAAGCCGACAACATTCAACAGGCCGCAGACATGGTACGCGCAGCACTCGATAACGGCAGCGCATTAAAACATTTCAACTCTGCGCCTTAAAAATTTCTGGAGAATTAAGCCATGCCCTTATCAGACGAAAAGAAAAAAGAAACTCGCGAACGCATAAACCGTGACCCGGATTTTCGTGATGCCTTTTTAATCGAAGCGCGTAACATGTACAAAAACGCACTGAAATTTAACAGCGATCTGGAAGACGAGATCAACCGCTTCGAACAAATTCTTGGTGCTGAACCAGACACCTACGAATTCAGTGAAGGCGAACTCGACGAAATAGATATCTTCGAACTGATACTGGATGCCTACGACAGCCAGTTACTGGAAGATGAAAAAAACACCAGCACAATAAACTAACCACTCATCTTCCCGGACAGCAGAAAAATGTTTCTCACCGCTTGAGCAGACACCACACGGCAACCATAAAATACACCATCATGCTTAAATACAAATCTCTTTTTCTACTCGCGCTAACCAGCCCGCTCCTGTCCGCCTGCACACAGGCCACCGAAGACCCGAAAGATGTTGCCGACAAATACTGGCAATACATGCAAAGCGGAAAACTCAACGAAGCAGAAAAACTGGTCTCAGCAGACAGCCTTCACGCCTTGCCGGAACACAGCAAACGTCTCAACGCAAGCACAAGCATCAGCCCCGACAAGGCGACCACCATTGTCACCACAAGCATCACCACCATCGACCCGGACAACAACTATCGTCACACAGAAACATTTAATACCGTGCTTGTTCTGCAACAGGGTCAATGGAAAATAGACGTAGCGCAGTCACAGATTCCACCTGCGCCGGATGAAAAAGAAAAACAGATGAAAAAACTGGCCGACGAACTTTCAAAATCAATACAGGAAAATGTCAAGTCTATGGACGATGCCGTAAACCAGGGAATGCAACTGTTAAACGAAGCACTGCAAGACGGCTCCAAAGAAATGGGCAATTCATTACTGCACATGATGAACGAACTCAACGCCACCATGAAAGAGTCCATCGAAAAAATGAAACAACGCCGCGAACAACAGCTTCAGGAAAAACAGCAACAAGCCGATCCGGCAAAACCAGCCCCCCATCAGGGCGAAGGCATGATTTAATATGACAGCTGTCAAAGTCGAAGCTTTTCCGCCCCTGATACTGGCACACTAAGCATCCAAAGGACTCTTCACCCCACGGCCGCCCTTGTTTAACACATGCGTATAAATCATCGTTGTTGAAACGTCTGCATGGCCCAGCAGTTCCTGCACCGTACGAATATCATAACCATTCTCCAGAAGATGCGTCGCAAACGAATGGCGCAGACTGTGACTGCTCACCTTTTTATTAATACCGTTGCCATCCGCAGATTTTTTAATAGATTTTTGCACACCACTCTCATGCAAATGATGACGCATCACTTTTCCAGACTGCGGATCATTTGACAACTTCATCGAAGGAAACAAAAACTGCCAACGTAACTCCTTCGCTGCATTTTTATATTTCCGCTCCAACGCACCCGGCAGCTTCACCTCACCAAAACCGGCATTCACATCTTTCCGGTGCAAATCCGAAATCTGCTTAACCTGCGCACGTAATCGAGGAGCAAGCGTTTCAGGCAAAGGCACAACCCTGTCTTTCTTGCCTTTCCCCTCACGAACAACTATTTGCATAAATTCAAAATCAACATCCAGAACACGCAAGCGCACACACTCCATCAAACGCAGGCCTGCACCATACATCAAACTGGCAATTAAATTATGAAGCGGATTAGTCAAACCAGACAATAAGAGATGAACCTCTTTTCGAGACAGAACAACCGGTAACCGCTTTGGCTTTTTTGAACGCTGAAAAACAATTTTATCCTCAATATCCAGCTTCAAAACCTGCGCACAAAAAAACACCAGCGCATTCAGCGCCTGATTTTGCGTACTCACAGCCACACGACGATTCACCGCAAGATACTCCAGAAACAAAGAAACCCTTTCCGCCGTAAAATCATTTTTTGATTTTATCTCGCTAAAAAGAATAAACCTGGCCAGCCAGTCACTGTACGCCTGCTCAGTACGAAAAGAATAATCACGCAGGCGAATCTCTTTTATCAAACACTCAAACAGACCAGAGAACGTCTGCCGACAAACACGCAAAGCATCACTGCCACGCGCAGCCTTATTATCATTTTCTACACTGGATGTACGAGCAATAGTCACATGATCTTCAGGCAGATCCTTCGAATTATCCAGCCACATTTGCCAGTCAAAATCCCTCGCCCAGGATGAAATTACAATGTCACAAAACAGAATTCGCAAAGCATCAACAACCTGCCGAAACTTCCAGTCCACCATATAACGCTTTCGGCCTATCACCTCCAGATAAACCTCAACATCAGCCGCCGAAACCACCGCCAAACGCTTTCCTTTAAGCGTCTTAATAAACACTTCGACATGCCTTACATACCACTGCTGCGCCTTCTTCGGCACCTTGTATGATGTTGTTTTTGATATATATTTATCCCAGAAACGGGAAACCGAATCATCCATAACGCAGACTCCTTGCGAAAACATTAAATTCCCTGTAAAACAGGGTGATAATATTACCAAGACAGACAGCGTGTCAATGATATATAGACTTCCACATATTATAAAAACACAGCTTTCCGTCTAAGACACTGTTATGTGAAACAATAAAATATGAAACCAGTAGAAATAGCTACCGCCGTTAGAGATATTCTTATTGACGAAGGAAAAAATGAAACATTGGCATCTGTTGTTGATTCAGAGTCTAAAAGAATACCTTTTCTTCATAAGTTCCCTAGTGATTGTTGTGAACCAGCAACATATTTATTAGGCGCGGCAATCAATACGATACACCCTAATAGCGACATATTGATATACACAGGGAAATACAAAAACATAAATCACTTTTGGTTAACAGTTGATGGCTTGATTTTTGACATTACTATTGATCAATTTAAAAACATAAAAGAACCGATAATAGGGTCACGACATATTAATAAAAACTTAATATCTAGTTCTACTAATAATATAAACGATAGCTTTTCTTCGTGGGATCAAGCCCACAAAGAGGAATGGCTGATATTTATACTAAAAAAATTAAATGATAGGTAACATTCAATGAAGCTAGTATTTTTAGTTATTTTCATAATAACAATCAACGGTTGTGCGTCAACAACTGAAAAGAGCACAAACAATGCAAAAAAAACCTCGGAGGAACTTCAGCTTAGGGCAATATTTGAATCTAATCTTAGCAAAGTACCTCTCATATACAAAAGCCAAGAACACTTTGATGCTAAGTGGAATAAAACAAATAACATAGAAACGCTTCTTGAAAAAACATCCTCATATGCTGTAAGTGGTACAGGCACTAATTCAACTGTTGACAAACCCGCATCAACACTTGTAAATGGTGAACCTGAAATTAATATAAGCAAAAAACAGCTTACTTATAACGTTGTGTGGGATACTGATAACCCATGGTGCTATACAACTAGACAATGCCTTGAATCAGAAGAGCAAATTAAAAACTTTGCTAAAGGCTATACGCAAAGCCTTATTTCTGGAGAGCTAACATGTAAAAGCGCATTTCTATGGGAATATTTAGCATACGGTTCCTCTGTAATATACAACCTATACGATGCAAAAGGCATACAATTCTATTCATACGAAATAAACATAAATAATTGCCCTACAAATAAACAGTCCTTCTAAATGACAAATCACATAACAAGTCATTTAACATTGACCGGTTTCACACGCCGCGCCGCTATCGCTCTGCTCTGTGTAAAACCGTCAAGTTAATTCAAACGTTAGAGTAGATAGGAGATAATCATGAATGATACTTCCGGAACAGACACTATCCAATCCATGGATAGAATGGCGCAAATCATGGATGCACTTTCACCAATATTTGACCAACTAAAATCTGGCATTCCCAACCCAGATGCTCATGAAGGTGACGTTTTTGATGCATTTGTTAGGGGCTATATTTTTGGTTACGTAAACAATTTAATAGCTTTTAAAGGTGGCGGTAGCATTGACACTAATCCCAATGCCGCAGTAGAGATATTCAACGTCATGATGGGGTCTGTATATACAGGAGATAACGAAGGGGTTAATCTATTCAACGAGTGTCTTGCAGACAGAAATGCATCTGAAAGCGCAGGCGGCAATCATGATTTTACTAAAGGGTTTATAGCAGGTGAAAGCGACCATTCTATTATTGTTAATGGCACACCAATACAGAAATTATCAAACTATTTAAGTGGGTCTTAACTTCAAAAAAACTCTAACAATTAGCTCAACCCGACCATTTATACGCCGTTTCGCTTCGCTGCACTTTGTATAAATGGCCGGTTAGCATAGGCGTT
>WFOC01000103.1 GCA_015488295.1 Gammaproteobacteria bacterium | reverse complement strand
TTGCGACGTTTTGTATATACTTTTCTATTCAATCTGGCTCTCGTTACAATTTAAATAACAAACAAAAAACTAAACAGTCCACAGATGGACGCAAATAAAAACACTAATTATAAATTTCTGTCATCCTGAACGATAGTGAAGGATCTTTAAATGAGTAAGAGCATAAGATCCTTCACTATCGTTCAGGATGACAAAATATCAATTAGCTCGAATGTTTTTATTTGCGTCCATCTGTGGACTGTTTAGTTTTTTGTTTGTTATTTAAATTTTAACGAGAGCCAGATTGAATAAAAAAGTATATACAAAACGTCGCAAGCAGTTGATGCGCATGATGGGCGAAAACTCGGTAGCGATTTTGCCTTCAGCGCCGACCCTGATACGTAATCGCGATGTTGAACACGGCTTTCGTCAGGACAGCGACTTCATGTACCTCAGTGGTTTTAACGAGCCGGAATCGGTTATCGTGCTGATCCCGCATCGCAAGCAGGGCGAGTTTGTGCTGTTCTGTCGTGACCGTGACCCGCTGAAAGAAACCTGGGATGGCCGGCGTTTTGGCATCGAAGGTGCCATCGAACACTTCGGCGCAGATGATGCTTATCCCATCGATGACCTGGAAGAAATCCTGCCGGGGCTGATGGAAGATCGGGAGAGTGTGTATTACAGCATCGGTTTGAATCATGAGTTTGATAAACACGTGCTCAAATGCGTCAACGACCTGCGCGCACAATCTCGCCGTGGCGCGCGTGTGCCCTACGAGTTTGTTTCGCTGGAATACCTGCTGCACGACATGCGTTTATACAAAGGCCGCGAAGAACTGGCGCTGATGCGCAAGGCTACAAAAATATCGGTGCAGGCACACATTAATGCCATGAAAGTTTGTGCGCCGGGCAAAAAAGAATATGAACTCGAAGCCGAGTTTCTGTTTGAATTTAAACGCAACGGTGCCGGCTGGGCCTACCCGTCTATCGTTGGTGGCGGTGCGAATGGCTGCATCCTGCATTACACCGAAAACAGTTCTGAGCTGAAAGACAAAGAACTGGTGCTGATCGATGCCGGCGCGGAATACGAAGGTTATGCTGCTGACATCACCCGCACCTTTCCGGTCAACGGAAAATACACCGTGCCACAGCAGGAAATCTACGAAGTGGTGCTGGCCGCGCAGGAAGCGGCTTTTGCCAAAGTAAAACCCGGCAATCACTGGAACGACCCGCACAATGCAGCAGTCAGAGTATTGACCAAAGGTATGGTTGAAATCGGTCTGCTAAAAGGCAAGCCGGCAAAGCTGATAAAAGATGGCAGCTACAAAAAATATTACATGCATCGCACTGGTCACTGGCTGGGCATGGATGTGCACGATGTTGGCGATTACAAAGTCGATGACAACTGGCGCTTGCTGGAACCGGGCATGGTGCTGACGGTGGAGCCGGGCCTGTATATTCCAGCGGGCATTCGCGGTGCCAAACGCTGGTGGAACATCGGCGTGCGCATTGAAGACGACCTGGCGGTGACCAAAGACGGTTATGAATTGCTGACCAAAGGCCTGCCCAGAACCGTGGCAGAAGTTGAAGCGGTAATGGCTTCGTGAGTTTTTGTAGGGTGGGCATGGCTTTTTTGCCCACGCTGTTTAATCAGCTGATTATCCGCGTGGGCATAAAACCGTGCCCACCCTATGTCATTACATAGGATGTGAGTTAATAATTATATGTCAGGCGAAAGAGCAGACAATCATTTTGATCTCATCATCATCGGCGGCGGCCTTGCCGGTGCCAGTCTTGCCTGCGCGCTGAAAGATACGCCATTAAAAATTGCGCTCATCGAAGCACACGAATTAAACACCGATTCGCAGCCCTGTTATGATGACCGCACTGTGGCACTGTCCTACGGCAGTCGCTGCATTTTCGATGCCATGGAGCTGTGGCCGGTTCTCGCGCCCTTTGCCGAGCCGATCAATAGCATTCATATTTCTGATCGCGGCCATTTTGGTGTCACTCGTTTGAGTCGCGAGCAGGAAGCTGTGGAAGCGCTGGGTTATGTGCTGGAAAACCGCGACATCGGTCAGCAGTTATATGCCGTTATCGAAAAAAGTTCGAATATTCACCTGTTTTGTCCGGCCGAATTAAATTCGCTGCAGCAGGATGGTCAGCAGGTTTCAATCGACATCGCCATTGACGGCAAAACACAGGCACTGACCGGTAAGTTGCTGGTTGCTGCAGACGGCAATAAGTCCCGGGTGCTGCAATTGCTGAACATCGGCAGCAGCCGAAAAGATTATGCGCAGTCTGCCCTGATCACCAACATCACGCCCGGTAAAAAACACAATAACGTGGCTTACGAGCGTTTTATCGAAACCGGGCCGCTGGCGTTTTTGCCGATGACACAGAATCGCTGCTCGGTGGTGTGGACAGTCAGCCCGGAGCAGGCGGATTATTTGTACGCGCTGGACGAAAGCGATTTCACCGCGCAGATGCAGCAGCGTTTTGGCTTTCGTCTGGGGCAGATCAAAAAAGTCGGCAAGCGCCAGATTTATCCGCTGTTTTTGCAATCCGCCACGCAGATGGCGCAGGGGCGGGTGGCGATCATCGGCAATGCCGCGCACAGCGTGCATCCGGTGGCCGGTCAGGGGTTCAATCTGGCGCTGCGTGATGTTGCTCTGCTGGCCGAACTGATTGTTGATAAGCAGCGCCGGAATGAAGACATCGGCTCGCCCGCGATGCTGCAGCAATATGAATCGCTGCGTGAAGACGACATCAAGCGGGTGTATGGTTTTACCGATGTGCTGGTCAGAACTTTTTCCAACGCAATTGCGCCAGTCGCGCATGCGCGTTCACTCAGCCTGTTGCTGGTGGATGTGTTGCCCGATCTCAAGCATCAGCTGGCAGTGCAGAGTATGGGGCTGAATGCCGGCCGCCACGGTGGCCTGTCGCGGTTGAATCGGGGACTGCCTCTGTGACTGAAAAAACGTGTCAGAACGATTTCGATATTGTTATTGTCGGTGGCGGCATCGTCGGCCTGAGTTTCGCCTGCGAACTGGCTGGCTCGGATTTTTCCGTGGCGGTGGTCGAGCGCAATGAGCTGCGAGCGGTGAGCGATGAACCCGAGTGCCGGGTTTCGGCGATCAATCGTTTTGCGCTGCAGCAGTTTAAACAGGCAGGGGTCTGGCAGTCAGAATTGACAAAACGTGCCTGCGTGTTCGACCGCATGTTTGTCTGGGATCAGACCGGTGCCGGCCAGATTGAGTTCGATGCGGTCGAGCTGGGCGTGCCCGAGCTTGGTGTCATCATCGAAAATAATGTACTGCAGCATTTGCTGCTGGAAACTGTGCAGGCAGCGGAAAATATTCATTATCTCTGCCCTGAAGAAATCAGCAGTATTGACTACCAGCCCAAAGATGGCGGTCAGACGTGCAGCGGTATTACCCTGGCATCCGGCGCACAGCTGACAGCGAAGCTGCTGGTGGGCGCAGATGGCGCAAAATCAAAAGTGCGCGAAGTGGCATCCATCCAGCGCCAGCAGCAGGCTTACGGGCAGCAGGGGCTGGTATGTAATGTCGCCACCAGCGAGCCGCACCAGCACACCGCCTGGCAGTGTTTTATGCCGACCGGGCCGCTGGCGTTTCTGCCGATGTATAACGGCGAAAGCTCCATTGTCTGGTCGCTGGATGATGCGGCTGCCAGTGAGTACATGGCGCTGGACGACGACGCATTCAAAGTTGCACTGGCGGAAGCCGGTGAGTACAAACTGGGCGAGATCACCGATGTGCATCAGCGATTTCTGTTTCCGCTGGGGCACGGCCATTCCAGCGACTACGTGCGCCCCGGTCTGGCGCTGATCGGCGATGCCGCGCACAGCATTCATCCGCTGGCCGGTCAGGGTGCAAACCTGGGCATCGCCGATGCGGCAGCGCTGGCAGAAATTATCACGCAGGCCAGAAAAGCCGGGCGGCAGTGGACAGCTTTGCATACCCTGGCCAAATACCAGCGCCAGCGCAAGGGTGCAAACCGGTTGATGGAAACTTCGATGACGGCCTTCAAGGAGCTGTTTGGCAATGACAATGCGCTGCTGTCCGAAGTGCGCAATGCCGGCCTGTCGCTGGTTGATCACCTGCCGGCGTTGAAGTACCGTGTCATCCGGCAGGCCTTGGGTGCCCAGATGTTTACTTGCGAAAAATGAAATCAGTACCATTGTTTTTTATCAGGTCTCTGGCCTGTTAAACTGTGTAAAATCCGTTCGCTGAAAAACTATGAACCCGGATTGTGACTTTGGTTATGACTAATAAAACTGTTCTTTTCGAAAAACACGTGGAATACAACGGCAAGATCGTTGATTTTGCCGGCTGGCAGATGCCGGTCAATTACGGCTCGCAGATCGATGAGCATCATCAGGTGCGCAACGATGCCGGCATGTTCGATGTTTCACACATGGTCATCATCGATCTGAAAGGTGGTGACATCAAAGGCCTGTTACAAAAAATACTGGCAAACGATGTCGCCAAATTGACGGAAAGCGGCAAGGCGCTGTACAGCTGCATGCTCAATCCTGAAGGCGGCGTTATCGACGACCTGATCGTGTATTACATGTCCGACGACTGGTATCGCGTGGTGGTTAACGCCGGCACGGCTGAAAAAGATATTGCCTGGATAAGTAAATACGCGGCTGATTTTGGCGTAAGCGTCAATGTGCGTGATGACCTGGCGATGATCGCAGTGCAGGGCCCGAAGGCGCGCGAAAAAGCGCTTGAAGCCCTGCCGGTTGATGTTGTTGAAGCGGCTACACCGCTGAAGCGTTTTTACGGCGCAGACTGTGGCGAGTGGTTTGTCGGCCGCACCGGTTACACTGGCGAAGACGGTTTTGAGATCATGCTGCCATCTTCAGAAGCACCCGCATTCTGGGACAGGCTGGCGGAAGCCGGTGTTAAACCCTGTGGTCTGGGCGCGCGTGATACCTTAAGACTGGAAGCCGGTATGAATTTGTACGGTACCGATATGACCGAAGAAACCTCACCATTGATTTCAGGTCTGGGCTGGACCATCGCATGGCAGCCGGAAGAACGTGACTTTATCGGCCGCAGCGTTATCGCAAAAGAGAAAGCCGACGGCGTGAAGCAGAAAATCGTTGGCCTGATACTGGAAGGTCGCGGTGTGTTGCGTGGCCATCAAAAAGTGGTGACAGCCGCCGGTGACGGTGAAATAACCAGCGGTACGTTTTCGCCCAGCCTGCAAAAATCCATTGCACTGGCGCGAGTACCGGTCGATATTGGCGATAGCTGTGAAGTCGATATTCGCGGCAAGCTGCTGAAAGCAGCGGTGGTCAAACCGGTGTTTGTTCGTGATGGTAAGCCAGTATAGTGCTTGCCTGAGGGGTCAGAGACAAGCTTGTCTCTGACACCAGTTTCGATAGTATAATATGCGCTTTTGCGAATCTAAATTATAAAACCAGGCATCTGGGAGAAAAAAATGAGTGAAGTCCCTTCTGAATTAAAATACACAGAATCACACGAATGGCTGCGTCTTGAAGATGACGGCCTGGTAACCGTCGGCGTGACCGATCACGCGCAGGCGCTGCTGGGTGACCTGGTGTTTGTCGAACTGCCCGAAGCTGGCACCGAGTTTGTTGCCGGTGATGAGTGCTGCGTGGTTGAATCAGTAAAAGCGGCATCGGATGTTTACATGCCGATCAGCGGTGAAATTGTTGAAATCAACGAAGCACTGGCCGACGAACCGGAAATTATCAATAGCTCGCCTTATGACAGTGGCTGGTTATTCAAAGTCAAACCATCCGCTAACGAACTTGCCGATCTGATGGATGCCGATGCCTACCAGGCTGAAATCGACGAATAGAAAAGATATTTACCACAGAGGCACAGAGAGCACAGAGAAAACCTTTTTATTATTAGCTGCGCAGCAGGCGCAGCTAATAAAATAAAACTCTGTGTTCTCTGTGCCTCTGTGGTGAAAAAATCATTAACCTGCTTATCTTGTAAAATCCTATGCCCTTTATCCCCCATACCGATGAGGAAATCACGCAGATGCTCGAGCGCATCGGTGTTGATTCTGTCGATGACCTGTTTGATGAAATTCCTGTACATCTGCGCGCCGGCGTTTTAGACGCTGTGCCAGCCGGCATGAACGAGATGGAAATTTCTCGTTTGATGCGCCAGCGAGCCAGTGAAAATACCACCGCGACCTGTTTTTTGGGAGCCGGTGCTTATGAGCATCATATCCCGGCAGCGGTGTGGGAGATTACCACCCGTGGTGAATTTTACAGCGCCTATACGCCGTATCAGGCGGAAGCCTCACAGGGTACTCTACAGCTGACCTACGAATACCAGAGCATGATGACCGCGCTGACGGCGATGGATGTGTCCAACGCGTCGATGTATGACGGCGCGTCTTCACTGGCCGAAGCGATTCTGATGGCGGTGCGTGCCAATCGTAAATCAAAGTCACGCAAGATTCTGATGCCGACTACGGTTAATCCGGTTTATCGCAAGACGGCGCATACTATTGTCAAGGGCCAGCAGATCGAACTGGTCGAGGTGTCATATGATCAGGCAGCGGGCACGGTTTCACTCGAACAACTCAAGCAGGCGCAGCAACAGCAGGGCGGCGATATTACGGCCGTGGTTTTACAGCAGCCGAACTTTTTTGGTTGTCTGGAAGATGTTGATGCCATCACCGACTGGGCGCAGGAAAATAAAATTCTGCTGATCGCAGTGATCAATCCGCTGACCATGGCAGTGTTGAGCCCGCCGGGTAACTGGGGCACAGGCAGTGGCGCTGACATCGCCTGTGGCGACGGTCAGCCACTGGGTGCGCCGATGTCTGCCGGTGGCCCGTATTATGGTCTGCTGTGCTGCAAGCAGGCACTGGTGCGGCAGATGCCGGGTCGGATTGTTGGTCGCACGGTTGACCTCGACGGCAAGGAAGGTTTTGTGCTGACGCTGCAGGCGCGTGAGCAACACATCCGCCGTTCCAAAGCGACATCGAATATCTGTACCAACCAGGGTCTGGTGGTTACCGCATCGACAATTTATATGTCGATTCAGGGTGCGCAGGGATTAGAAAATACCGCCGCTGCCTGTTTTGAAAACAATAACAAACTGGTGGCAAAACTAAGCGCTATCGATGGCGTGAATAAAGTTTTTTCCGGTACGCATTTTCATGAGACAGCATTGCAACTTGAAAAGCCGGCGGCAGGTGTATTAAAAGCCCTGATGCAAAAAGGCATCCTCGGCGGTTATGATCTGTCACACGATTACCCTGAACTGGGCAATGCCATTCTGGTGTGTACCACCGAGATGCGCAGTGAAGAAGATATTGATGCTTATGCAAAAGCTTTGCAGGAAGTGTTGAATGTAGCGTCATTGGCGGAGAGTGCATAATGTTGATCTTTGAACATTCATCAAAAGGCCGCAAAGGCGCGCCGCAATCACCGGCTACAAAGGCATCGGTTTCAGCGATTCCGGAAAACCTGTTGCGCAAACAAAGCGCGGCGTTGCCGGAAGTTTCTGAACTGCAGGCGGTGCGTCACTTCACCCGTCTGTCGCAGAAAAACTTTTCCATCGACACCGAATTCTATCCGCTGGGTTCCTGCACCATGAAGTACAACCCGCGCGCCTGCAACACGCTGGCGATGCTGCCCGGTTTTTTGAACGCGCACCCGTTGACCCCCGACGAGCAGAACCAGGGTTTCCTGGCCTGCATGTACGAGCTGCAGGAAATGTTGTGCGAAGCCACCGGCATGGCCGCGTTTTCGCTGGCACCGATGGCCGGCGCGCAGGGCGAGTTTGCCGGTGTCGCCATGATCGAGGCCTATCACAAGGCGCGCGGTGATGACGCGCGTAAAGAAATTTTAGTGCCCGATGCAGCGCACGGCACCAATCCGGCAACGGCCGTGATGTGTGGTTTTACTGTCAAGGAAATTCCTACGCTGGATAATGGTGATGTCGATCTTGATGCGTTGACTGAAGCAGTCGGCCCGCAAACTGCTGGCCTGATGCTGACCAACCCGTCAACCCTGGGTGTGTTCGAGCGTAACATCGAAGCCATCGCCAAAGTGGTCCACGAAGCCGGCGGCCTGCTGTATTACGATGGTGCCAACCTGAACGCTATCCTGGGCAAGATTCGTCCCGGCGATATGGGTTTTGATGTGATTCACTCCAACCTGCATAAAACCTTTTCCACACCACACGGTGGTGGTGGTCCGGGTTCGGGTGCGGTCGGTGTGGCGGATCGCCTGAAAGAATTTTTACCGCTGCCGGTGGTGGACAAGGTTGATGATGGTTATCGCTATCTGACTGCAGAAGATCGTCCACAAAGCATCGGTCGTCTGTCGGCCTTCATGGGTAATCCCGGCGTACTGTTGCGCGCGTATATCTACATGCGTTTCCTCGGTCGTGAAGGCATGGTACGTGTGGCGGAGTTTGCCACACTGAACGCCAACTACATGATGGCCGAAGCAAAACGTCGCGGCTTTACCCTGGCCATCGACAATCGCCGTGCCAGCCACGAATTTATCATCACGCTGAAAAATGAAGCGCGTGATTATCATGTGTCAGCGATGGACTTCGCCAAGCGTTTGCTGGATTTAGGTTACCACGCACCGACCACATACTTCCCGCTGCTGGTGCCGGAGTGTTTGCTGATCGAACCTACCGAGTCCGAAGCCAAAGAAGCGCTCGATGGTTTTATGGATGCACTGGAACAGATTAAACACGAAGCAGAAACCAACCCGGAACTGTTACACGCCGCGCCGCAGACGCTGCCGGTGAAAAGGCTTGATGAAGTACGCGCTGCGAAGAAGCTGGACCTTGCGTTTGCAAGGTAATGAAAAATGAATAATGAAAAGTGAAAAATAGTAAAGCGTAAAACAGCTGTATGTGCAGCATGCTTTTAGTTTCTGTTTTTTAATTTTTCACTTTTCATTATTCATTTTTCATTGCCGCAACAGGGTGGAAAAAGCTACGCTTTCTCCACCCTGTTGCGGCCATACTCTTTTGCCATATACAAAGCCTTGTCGGCTCTTGCCAGTAGACTGTCCACGTCATCTTTATCCGGATCAAATTCAGCAACGCCAAAGCTGCTGCTGATGTGACCGACGTTTTTGAATTCGTATTGTTCAATATCGTTTCTCAGGCGCTCGGCGTGAATCAGTGCGCCGCTTAAATTTGTTTCCGGGGTTAAGATAATAAACTCTTCGCCACCGTAGCGGGCGAAGATGTCGGCACTGCGGTTTGCTTTGGCGACGATCTCGGTGACTTTTTCCAGTACCTCATCGCCGGCGAGGTGGCCGTAGTTATCGTTGACTTCCTTAAAGTAATCCAGGTCGAAGAAGATGATGGAGAAGGTGCCGCCATAGCGTTTGACCTTGTCGATCTCGGCATCAAGAAAATGTGCAAAGTGCAGGCGGTTGTAGATTTGTGTGAGCGAATCGGTGTAAGCCATGGTGCTTAACTTTTCGCTGAGGGCCTTGATGTGTGCCAGCATGAGGCCAAACATCAGACCGGCAAATACCGGAATGATAAATGTGCTGGTGGTGATATTTATTTTAAGAACATAAACCGTGTGTACGATGTTTAGTAGCGCAGTGATAACGCAGCTCATGCTGATATACAGCAGGTAGGTGAACAGCTTTTGTCGGGTTGCGTTATCAGGCTTCATATATGTTGTCGAAAGCGGCTTCTAGTGATAGTGTAACGACTGTACAGCGTATCCTATCGCTAAATGACAAGTTTTTCACCTTCATTAAACAGTTCGGGAGAATATCATGGCAGCAGAAAAATTAACGCGACGTATCTACACCACCTTCTTAATGCTGTTGACTGTTGCCATGTTTTCAACAGCGGGTGTTGCACGTCAGCTTGATGATGTGACTTTACCAGATAATGTCACACTGGATGGCACCGATGTTGCGTTGCAACTGAACGGCATGGGTTATCGTACCAAGTTTGTTTTCAAGGTTTATGTTGGTGCCTTGTATACCGAATCAAAAGTTGATTCGCGTGATGCAGCGCAGGCGCTGAGCGGGCCGAAGCGTGTGGTTATGCACATGGTATACGATGAAGTCAGCAAGGAAAAAATGGCAGATGCATGGAATGAAGGTTTTGAAGAGAATAACAGTGATGCACAGCTGGATAAATTAAAAGCCCGCCTGGAAACATTTATTGCTTATTTCCCGGATTTAAAAGAAGGCGATGTTGTTCTGCTTGATTACATTCCTGGCAAGGGAACACGTGTCACAATTAATGGTGACGTGAAAGGTGAGATTGAAGGTGCTGATTTTTATACCTCGTTGCTTGATGTCTGGCTGGGTGAAGAGCCTGCTGATGATGAGCTGAAAGAAGCCATGCTGGGTGAAGACGACTAGTTTTTTTATTTGAGCAACATGATGCTGCCCAGGGTGAAAAGCAGGAGAGCAAAACTCAGGCGCAGTGATTTCTCTGAAATGCTGTGCGCCACTTTCGCACCCAGCGGGGCAAACATAAAACTGCTGGCGGCAATAAACAGCAGTGCATCAAGTTGCAGGTAACCGACAGCGTGTGAACCGCCGACCGGAAGCCGGTAGCTGGCGTAAACATAGGACAGTGTGCCGATCAGTGCGATAGGAAAACCACAGGCCGCCGAGGTGGCCACCGCGTTGCGCATCGAGATATTAAACCAGTGTAAAAAAGGCACGGTCATGGTGCCGCCACCGATACCGACAATGCTGGAAACAAAACCGATAACCGTTCCGCCTGCTGCGGCAACGGTTTTTTTTATGGCCACATTATGTTGCGCCGGCTGTTTCTTTAATAGCAGGTTGATGGCCACGGCGAATTCAAAAACAGAAAAAAATATTTTCAGGTATTCGCTGTTAACCTTCGAGGCAAACATGCCGCCAAACCAGGCACCGATGACAATGCCCGGGCTCAAGATAAAAACCACGGGCCACAGTACAGCCTGTTTTTTATGGTGTGCAAGGGTTGATGAGATGGAAGTGAAAGCAATGGTGGCCAGTGATGTGGCCAGCGCCATTTGCATCAGGTACTGGCTTTCGTGACCCTGCGTGGCAAAAATAAAAAATAGCACGGGCACGATGATCAGCCCGCCGCCAACTCCCAGCAACCCCGCTGCAAAACCGGCGCAGGCACCGGTCAGGATGTATGCGCCGATTTCTATCAGGTCGGGGGTGATCACATTTAGCTGTTGATGGCTTGCTGGTGAAGTTTTTCGACGAGGTCGCAGTTCAGGTAAGAAGCGCCGTCGACATCACCGGCGATGACGGTGAATGGTTGTTCGGGTTCACCCATCTGGTCGAGTACGACACAGGCACCGCTGAAATCATGATCTTTGGTGTAATCATTGATGGTGATGATGGTGCACAGGTCGGCACCGATGGAAGACCTGATGCCATTGATCGAATCTTCAAATGCAATGCATTCGTCAGCACTCAGCGCCATTTCTTTTAGCGCGTACTGGTAAATGTCCGGCCCGGGTTTTTTCGCCGGCACGATGTCGCCAGCGGCGATCACTTCAAACCAGGCGATGGAATCTTCGCCCAGAGTGTGGGTGAGCAGGGCGGTGACATTTTCCGGGGTGGTAGTGGTGGCGATGGCGAGCCGGTAGCCACGTTGCCGGGCTTCATTAATTAAACGTTCGACACCGGGGCGCAGCGGGATAGCGCCGGTGGATAATAATTCGGTGTAGTGCCGGGTTTTGGCGGCGTGCAGTTCCGGGATTTTCTGTTCGATGCCTTCGGGGATGTTTTCTGCATCGAGGAAGTGGTCGATATAATATTTCATGCGTTCCTTGCCGCCGGTGACTTCCAGCAGTTTGCCGTAGGTTTCGACGCTCCAGTGCCAGTCCATGCCGTATTCTTCAAATGCCTGGTTGAAGGCAACGCGGTGACCGTCGCGTTCGGTGTCTGACAGTGTGCCATCGACATCAAAAATGAAGGCTTTGAGTTTTGTCTTGGTTTCAGTGTTCATAAAGCTCGGTAAAGGTAAAAAAAGTTGGGCGCAATTTTACAGGATGGGTATGTGAAAAAGTACGTAATTTTCAAGAGTGTATGAAAGCTTGATTTAAACTGCCTTTCGTCGCAAAAAAAGCCGTAAAATAAGCGTGTTTATGAATTCGTTAAATACAGTTAACAGCGATGAGCAGCGTTCGGTAGTGCAGCCATATACCTGGAAAAGCATCATCGCCATCGTCAGGCAGCATAAAAAATCGCTGATTCTGGCGAACCTGATCGCCATTTTTGCCGCCGCAATCAGCGTGCCCGTGCCGCTGCTGATGCCGCTGCTGGTCGATGAAGTTCTGTTGCATAAACCGGGTGCTGTTACGGAAATCCTTTCTGCCATGTTTCCGGCTTCATGGTTAACCCCGGTGGGCATCATCGCCATTGTTATGCTGTTGTCGATGGTGATGCGGCTGATCGCGCTGTTGTTGTCGGTGTGGCAAACCCGCGAGTTTACCCGTGTTGCCAAGGATGTGACCTACCGCATCCGCCTGGGTCTGTTGCAGCATCTGCAAAAAGTATCGATGGCGGAATATGAGGCAGCGGGCTCCGGTTCGATAACGTCGCACCTGGTGACCGATGTTACTGCTATCGATGATTTCCTTGGCGCGACTTTAAGTAAATTTATTGTTGCGGTGTTGACGGTGACTGGCATCGCTGGCGTGCTGTTGTGGATGCACTGGCAGCTGGCGCTGTTTATTTTGTTGATGAATCCGGTGGTGATTTATTTCACCATGGTGATGGGTAAAAAAGTCAAAACCCTGAAGCGCAACGAAAATGTTTCTTTTGAGCTGTTTCAGCAGGCATTGATTGAAACCCTGGATGGCATTCAGCAGATACGCGCCAGCAATCGCGAAGGTCATTATCTGCAACGTGTGGTTTCGCGCGCCGAGCAGTTGAAGAAAAATATGGTGGCCTTTGGCTGGAAGAGTGACGCGGCCAACCGGCTGTCGTTCTTTATCTTTCTTATGGGCTTTGAAGTTTTTCGCGGCCTCAGCATGGTGGTGGTTCTGTTCAGTGGCCTGAGCATCGGTGAGATGTTTGCGGTGTATGCCTATCTGTGGTTTATGATGGGACCGATGCAGGAAATCCTTGGCATTCAGTACAGTTATTACAGCGCTAATGCAGCCATCGACCGCATCAATAATCTGCTGGCGTTGAAGCGCGAGCCGGAATACCCGCATAAACAAAACCCGTTCAAGGGCAAGCACACGGTTGGCCTCAGTGTTGAGAATGTGTGTTTTTCTTACGGTGATGAAGGTCTGCCGGTGCTTGATGGTGTCAGCCTGAACATTGCTGAAGGCGAGAAGGTGGCGCTGGTGGGAGCCAGTGGTGGCGGCAAGTCGACCCTGGTGCAGATTATTTTAGGTTTGTACCCGGCCGATTCGGGTGAGCTTTATTTTGATGGCGTGAATCTGAAAGACATCGGTCTGGATGTGGTGCGGGAAAATGTTGCCACTGTATTGCAGCAGCCGGCGATGTTTAATGACACGGTCAGAGAGAACCTTTGCCTGGGGCGTGAAATAACAGATGAAGCCATCTGGCAGGCACTGGAAATTGCGCAGATGCGTGATGTAGTTGAAGATATGCCGGCGCAGCTGGATAGCGTTATCGGCCGTAGCGGCATTCGTCTGTCCGGTGGTCAGCGCCAGCGGCTGGCGATTGCGCGCATGATTCTGGCAGATCCGAAAGTGGTGATTCTGGATGAGGCAACCTCATCGCTGGATACTGAAACCGAAGCCTTGCTGCACAAAGCAATGCACGCTTTTTTACAGAACCGTACCACGTTGATTATCGCGCATCGTTTGAGCGCTGTGCGCCAGGCTGACCGGGTGCTGGTGTTTGATGCGGGTAAAATTATTGATGAAGGCCGGCATCAGGAACTGATTGAGCGTGATGGCCTGTATCGTGATTTATATGGCAGCAAAGCCTAGCTGACCTCGATTTTTTTCTATCTGGTGTTAGACTTAGGTCAAAATGATATTTGAGGGCGTGTTGGTGGGTTTTAGAAGACTGAACAAAATAGCGATTTTATTCGTTTTTCTTGGCGCAGCTAACATCGCATCAGCAACCAGCATCGGCACCGGCGGCATCGGTACAGCGTTTTCAAAAAATGCAACCACCGTCGGTTTTATTCTGGGATCGGGCAGTGCTTTCAATAACAACTATACTGTTCTGGGTGCGGGCCTTGGTTATTACGTAGCGCGTGGCCTGGAGCTCGGACTGGATGTGCAGCACTGGTTTTCCGGTGAGCCCTCAATAACAAAAGTCAGCCCGCAGATAAGATACATATTTACCCAGGCAAAAGTAATCAAGCCTTATGTCGGTGTTTTTTACCGGCGCACTTATTTTGGTGATTTCAAAGGCATCAGCATTGATGATCAGGATTCGTCTGGTTATCGTGCGGGTGCTTATTTTACCTCCAATAACCGGGTTTATATCGGTGGCGGCATTGTTTATGAGCAATACAGAGACTGTGCGGCCTTTGATGATTGCTCAACCACGTATCCGGAAGTGCTTTTTACCGTTAGCTTCTGATATCTGGTTGCGGGATGTTTTTAGCTTTAATCTCTGCCAATAAGTCATATTGGTTGTTGATAATATGCTGAATATGTAATATTATTAGAACAGATCTAAATTTTGTTAAACCCTATTTCAGAGGAATTTTGCATGAACACTAAAAAATTAATGGGCTCCGCAGTTGTTGTAATGATGATGAGTGGCAGTATGCCGGCACTCGCATCCTGGGAAGCACTTCCAGATGTTGCACCAGCACCGGAAAATAACCCGACTACCGCAGAAAAAGTAGAACTGGGCAAGATGCTGTATATGGATCCACGTATTTCATCAACCGGCACGGTTTCGTGTAATTCCTGCCACAATATAATGGAAGGCGGCGATGACAGCCGTGCAGTTTCCATGGGCGTTCACGGTAAAACCGGTGGTCGCAGTGCGCCAACTGTGTGGAACTCAGCGTTTCATTCTGTGCAGTTCTGGGACGGCCGTGTTGATCTGTTAGAAGATCAGGCGAAAGGCCCGATTACCAACCCAATCGAGATGGGTGAGCCGGATCACGATACTACCGTGGCGAAGATTAAAGCGATTCCCGGTTATAAGCCTTATTTCGAAAAAGCATTTGGTGCAGATTCGATTAATATCGATAACCTGGCGAAAGCCATTGCTGCTTTCGAGCGTACCCTGATTACGCCAAACAGTGCTTACGACAAATACGTAAAAGGCGATAAAAAAGCCATGACGGCGCAGCAGGTGCGCGGCATGAATACTTTTGCGGAAACCGGTTGTACTTCATGTCATTCGGGTGCAGCGTTTAATGGTCCGAAGATGCCTTTCGGTCAGGGTTTCTACGCAAAATTCCCGACTTTTACCGATAACGATTATGACAAAAAATATAATCTGATGGCTGACAAGGGTCGTGAAGAAGCGACAGGTAAAGCGGCTGATGCACACATGTTCCGCGTACCAACACTGCGTAATATCACGGATACTGCACCATATTTCCACAATGGTTCGGTTAACGATCTGTCAGAAGCGGTTAGACTGATGGCGAAAACACAGCTGAACAAAGACCTGTCTGACAAAGAAGTGGAAGACATCGTTGCTTTCCTGGGTGCATTGACCGGGCCATACCCTGAAATCACTATGCCTCGCCTGCCGGCAACATCCGGTAGCAGCCTGGTGGCAGAGTAATCTGCACAGTGTGGGAATAGTTTTTCAGGATAGGTTAAAATAGGTTTTTTTAGAAAATAAAGGTTGCAGGAATTATGGCTACGATTGAAATAACAAAAGACACATTACAGGATACCATTGCGAATAATGATATCGTCATTATCGACTTCTGGGCACCCTGGTGTGGTCCCTGCAAATCTTTTTCGCCTATTTATGAAGCTGTTTCTGAAAAGCATGATGACATCGTGTTCGCCAAGGTTAACACCGAGGATGAGCAGGAGCTGGCTGCGAGTTTTCAGATCCGTTCGATTCCGACGCTGATGATCTTTCGCAGTCAGATCGCCATTTTCTCTCAGGCGGGTATGTTGCCCGAGAGTGGACTGGAAGATGTGATCGCTAAAACCCGCGAGCTGGATATGGATCAGGTGCGCAAGGAAGTAGCCGAGCAGCAGGCGAAAGCGCAGAGCTCTTAATGTTTTAACTGTAAGTTGCTAGCCATTAAACAAAAGCGGTTCGCTTTAAACTGCACCATAGAAAAAGCCCCGGTATAACC
>WFOC01000102.1 GCA_015488295.1 Gammaproteobacteria bacterium | reverse complement strand
GTACTGGCGGTGATGGCTTCTGTGTATTTGATCTCGCGTAAAATTTATATTCCGGTGCCGCACCTGGAGTTTTTTCGTCTGCTGCCGTTTTCATCAAAACTACCCGACTCGGTTTGTCTTGGTCTGACCGCACCTGCCTGTACCTTGCCCTTGCTGGTTATTCTGCTGGTGCTGGTTGTTTCGGTGAACTCGTTAAGCGCGGCGATCATTGCGGCATTGTTGTTTGCGACTTTGTTCAGTCTGCCTATTTTTGTTGCGGCGCTAACCGGTATCAATGATTCAGGAAAAGATTTTTTGGGCAAAGCGGCCAGCGGTGCGCCTTACCTGACGGCGGTGATATTGTTTTCTGCGGCGGCTTATCTGGTGTTTCCTGAAATTGATCTGAGTAAGCAGGTGTTGCAGGAAACCTTTTTACAGGCAAGTTTTGCCGGTGTGGCGCTGGCCTTTCTCGCCGGTTTTGTTTTCAGCTTTAATCCGGTTTCATTTGCATCGATTCCGGTGGTGCTGGCTTATGTAACCCGTGCCCATGAAAAGCGGCAGGCGCTGAGTCTGGGCGGGGCGTTTATTCTTGGCCTGATACTGACGCACGTTTTTCTTGGCATCGCGGCGGCTTCCGGCGGTGAATGGGTGCAAAATATTATGGGCCGGCACTGGGGTTTATTGCTGGGGCCGGTATTGATTATCACTGGTTTGATGTGGGCCGGCTGGTTGAATATAAAGCTGCCGTGGTTTTCCATGCGCGGTAAAAAAGTGACTGGCCACCGTGGCGCGTTTTTACTGGCGATTCCCTTTTCAGTGGCGATATGCCCTTTCTGCGCACCAGCTTTGCTGGTCGCTTTAACCGCCAGTGCGGCTATCGGATCGGTGATGTTTGGTGCGGTACTGTTGTTTGCCTTTGCGCTGGGGCGTAGTATTCCGATTTTACTCGGTGCCTGGAGCATGGGCTGGCTGGAGTCATTGCAGGTGGTGGCGCGCCATCATCGTGTGTTTGAACTCATCGGTGGTCTCACGTTAATTTTTATGGGGCTGTATATGTTGAATGAATATCTGTTTATTATTTGATAACAGAGTCACTCTTGTTTAGTGTGTGAACGATGCCGAGAAAAAAACAGCCAGAGACCGATTATAAAATCAGCGATGTTTCAAAAGAGACGGGCCTGAGTGCGGATACCCTGCGTTATTATGAAAAAGTCGGGCTGTTAAAAAATATTCATCGTGCACCATCAGGCGTGCGACTTTACAGCGATGCCGACCTGTCTCGTTTGCGTTTTATCCAGCGCGCAAAAACCATGAACTTCACTCTGGATGAAATATCGAAGTTGTTGCAGATGCGTGAGAACCCGGCGCGGGCGAAAAAAAATGTTCGCCAGCTTACGCAGAATAAACTCGATGAAGTCGAGCAGCATTTAAAAATGCTTAATACTTTGCGCAATGAACTTACCCTGCTGGTCAATCTGTGTACCGGCTCGGCGGACGGTTGTCCGATCATCGAAGATATCGATCAGGTAAAAAAGAATAAAAAACGTGCGGCGGATAAACAGGCATAAGTTTATTTTTGTCTCGCGGGTATTGTAAGTGCAGCGTTTAATGGAGGCGCTATCAATGACATCCCGATTAACAACCATCGGCATCGCCGCCAGAAAGGCCGGTGTGAATGTTGAAACTATTCGCTATTACCAGCGCATTGGTTTGATTGATGAACCGGAAAAGCCGCTGTCCGGTTTTCGTGTGTATCCTGATTCTGCAATTGATCGCATCCATTTTATTCAGCGTGCGCAGATGCTGGGTTTTAGTCTGGCGGAGATTAAGCATCTGCTGGCACTGGAAGACGGCGACTGCGCGCAGACGCGCGAACTGGCTGAACAGAAACTGGCGCTGATCAATTATAAAATCGAAGACCTGCAAACCATGGCGGCTGTTTTGAAAAAACATATCCGCGTCTGTAAAACCAATAAAGATCAGCAGACCTGCCCGCTGATTACATCACTCGTGCGATCCTGAAATAACGCTGTAACCGCTTGACTCCGTACTATGGTACGGAGCTTATAACCGCCTCATGTTCTGTGATTTATTGAGGTGAAAGTGGTGAGAATTACAAGTTTGTTTGACAAGACAGGTGCCATTGGTGCACTGACTGCGGCAATGGGTCTGGGTTTTCTGGCGCACTACGAGGGCCTGTTTATCAACACCTTATTGCCGGTGTTTGCCGGCATCGCACTGGCGGCCAATGTGTTCGCTTTCTTATCGCATAAAATATGGTATCGCACACTGGCAGGCATCACCGGCCCGACCATGGTGTTGCCGACCATGTACCCGCTGTGGTCGTATTGTTGGTTGCCAGCTGCTGGCGAGTGAGGCGGGTGAGGTAATCCAGAGCGCTGTACTTGCGATTAGCCGGCAGATGACGATAGATGAGTTAGCGAATCAGCTGTTTCCCTATCTCACCATGGTTGAAGGCTTGAGGCTAGCCGCACAAACATTTAATAAAGATGTTGCGCAGTTTTCATGCTGTGCGGGTTAGTTTTTTTTTGGTTATAAGGAATGACGTTTAACTGCCAGGAGGGGAAGTTTGCAGTCGGCGGTTATCAGTTAAAAACAAAAAATCTGAAAACCACGTGATTTGCCGCGCAAGTAATGCTTTTGTTATTACTGCCAACTGATAACCGCCGACTGTAAACTTCGCCTTTGACTCAATATTCAGGCTTTTCAGCTCCGTAGGGTGGGCACGTTTTTGTGCCCACGCGGTTACGACATTTGCAAATACGTGGGCAAAAAAACTGCCCACCCTACAAAGTTGTTGCAAACTTACTCTTTAATCTCACTCATCTTGATGATGGTGATCGTCGTGCGTGGCACGTCTTTTGAGAACGGGCCGCCGGGGCCGGTGGCGGCGCGTGAGATGATGCCGGAAACATTCTGGCCTTCAATGATTTTTCCAAACACGGTATAACCCCAGCCGCGTGATGTCTTGCTGGTGTGATCTAAAAAATCATTGTCTGCCGTATTAATGAAAAACTGGTTGGTTGCTGAATGTGGCTGACCAGTGCGCGCCATGGCGATGGTGTCTTTCAGGTTTTTCAGGCCGTTGTCGGCTTCGTTTTTGATCGGCTCTTTAGTGTCGACTTTTTTAAAGTCGGCAGTAAAACCGCCACCCTGGTTCATGAAGTTTTTGATTACGCGGTGAAAGATGGTGCCGTCGTAAGCGCCCTCGTTAACGTAACTTAAAAAATTGGCAACGGTAACAGGTGCTTTGTCAGGATACAGTTCGATAATCATCGTGCCTTTACTGGTTTCCATTTTTACTTTTGGATTAGCGGCGTTGGCCAGCTGAATCTGAAAGACCAGCGCCAGAGCGGTGATGCTGAGTAAAAGTTTTTTAAAGTTCATGTCGGGGTTTCCTGTTATTTAAATGGGATGAAATTTAACGTATATGGCAGGTTTTGTCAGCGTTAAATATCGAACGCTAAAACATTAATCAGAGGTGCCTTAACTGGAAATGGTTGCCTTGCGAGACAGCTGTGTTTTATTGATGCCGATAGAGCGCAAAAACAGGCTGACCAGCTCGTTGCTGAGTTCGTACAGGCTGAGGTCGACCAGCCGGTCCTGTGGTTGCAGGCATTTCTGAATCAGCGCTTCGCGTACCATGCCCTGAAACATCAGGCCGGCGCTGAGGATGGTTTTTTCGCGATTGGGAATATCGTAGGGCAGAAATTCGTTGAGGCCGAATTCGATGTAGTCGGTAAAGCTTTTCCAGCGGTTCTGGAAAAAGGCCAGAGTGGCCGGGTTGCCCTCTAGCAGGCTGTGCAGCTCGATGCGCAGGATGTCCGGATTTTTTGCGATATTCTCGATGTACACCTGGGTCATGCCCGCGAGTGCATCTTCAAAATTGGTGCCGTGGTTGACGATGGTGTCGACATAACTCTGGCGTTGGCCGGCGAATTTTTCCAGCACTGCTGCGTACAGAGTTTGCTTGGAATCGAAGTGCCGGTACAGAATGGCGGGGCTGACGTTGACCGCGCGTGCGATTTCATCGATAGAAACGCCGTGAAAGCCTTTGCTGGCAAAAAGGCCCTGAGCGGCAGAAAGAATGGATTCTTTGCGCTCAGGGCCCGAAAGTCGATTACTCAACTTTGCATTTCCTTTTTAAATATCCTTAATAAAACTTAGGCAGCTTTCTGGATCAGGAAGACAAATTTGCCGTCTTCTTCGCCGCTTGATTTCAGCTCGTTACCCGTCTGCTTGCAGAAAGCTTCGAAATCTTTTACAGAACCTGGGTCAGTTGCAATAATTCGCAGTGTCTGGCCGGCATCTAAAGCTGCAATTGCTTTCTTGGCGCGCAGGATAGGCAGTGGACAGTTCAAACCGCTAGCATCTAATTCTGAATCAAAATCGCTCATGTTTAACTCCTCGTTGAAGTTTGTAGTTATTAAATGTTTATTAAAATAAGTAAACGTTTACTAACATATGAAAAAATGTCAGGAATGTCAAGTGTATCTGCTGGAAAAGGTGTAATTATTCGGGCAGATTAATGCAAGTGTTTGATAGTTCTGGCTGCTCGGTGGTGTTACGTGTCGAGATGGATTTCATCGCCCTTGATGCTGATGCTCAGCGGGCTGAGCTGGTCACCGGCACAGGGGCCGGCGATGCATTCGCCGGAGTCGATCAGAAACCGGGCATTGTGGGTCGCGCACTGGATCAGTGCCTTGTCCAGGTCAAGAAACTGGTCTTCCTGCCACTCCAGGCTGGCACCGGTGTGCGGGCAATTGTTGTAATAAGCAAAAAACTGGCCGTCCTTGTGTACGACAAAGATCGACTGTGTTTTGCGCTTGATTTTGACATCAAAACTTTTGCTGCCGGGGTCTTCGATATCGCTGGTTTTGCAGAGAAAGTGGCTCACGACGTATGGTAGAGTAGCGTAAAAAATAGTGATTATATCGTAGTCCTGGCCGGGTGTTATGCAATTTGGAAATGTACAGATGAATGAATGGGAAATGTTGATTATTGCGCTGTTGGGCGTGGTTATCTTTTTACTGGTTTTTCTTGTTCTGCGTCTGAATAAAAAATTTGACGTGCTGGGTTCTGATTCTGAGGAACAGGCGCAGAAAGCCCTGGCCCTGCAGGAAAGTTTTCAGCAGACGCGAACGGCCTTGCTCGAAGCGCAGGGAAGCATGCAGATAAAAATGGAACAGCGTTTCGGTGAAGTGCAGCAGGCGCTGGAAAAAAGGCTGGGTGAAATGTCGCAGGCATCGGTGGAACGGCTGGCGAAATCCAGTGAAGACATGCAGCAGAATCTGCAGCAACAGTTGCAGAGTTTGCAGAAAATAAAATCAGATTTCGAACAGCGTTTTGGTGGCATGCAGCAGAGCATCGAAAAACGTCTGGGCGAGATGTCGCAGAAAAGCATCGAGAGTTTTGCCAGGTCCAATAACGAGCTGCACGAGATTTTGCAGAAGCGCCTGAGTGAAATCAGCGGCCAGGTCGAACGTCGTCTCGACAAGGGTTTTGAAAAAACCACCGAAACATTTACCGACGTGGTGAAACGTCTGGCGCTGATCGACGAAGCACAAAAACGCATCACCGAACTTTCCAGCAATGTGGTCAGCTTGCAGGAAGTGCTCACCGATAAACGTTCACGCGGTGCATTTGGTGAGGTGCAGATGGCGGGGCTGATCGGCAACGTCATGCCCGAAGGCAGTTACGCTTTGCAGTATACATTGAGCAATGGCACGCGCGTTGACTGCATGATGTTTTTGCCGGAGCCGACCGGGCACATCGCCATCGATTCAAAATTCCCGCTGGATTCATTTCAGAAAATGATGGATAACGATGCCACTGATGTCGACCGTCTGAGTGCAGAAAAACAGTTTCGCCTAGACATCAAAAAACACATCAAAGACATCGCCGGTAAATATATCATCGAAAACGAAACCGCCGATGGCGCCATCATGTTTATTCCGGCCGAAGCGGTGTTCGCCGAGATCCACGCGCATCAACCGCAGCTGGTCGAAGAAGCGCAGCGTGCGCGGGTGTGGATGGTGTCGCCAACCACTTTGATGGCGGTGTTAACGACCGCGCGAGCGGTGTTAAAAGATTCAGCGACACGCAAGCAGGTGCATGTTATTCAGGAACATCTGGTCAACCTGGCGAAAGATTTTGATCGCTTCAGAAAACGCATGGATAATCTGTCGAAACATATCCAGCAGGCAAATAAAGATGTCACCGACGTGCATATCTCAGCGAACAAGATCAGCAGCCGTTTTGAAAAAATTGAAAAAGTAGAGTTGAAAGAAGAAGATGTTGAACTGCTGGAAGCAGATGCTGAGTTAGGTGCTGATAAGTGAATGGTCGTAATTGAGTCAAAGCGGAAGCAAAGAATTTACTCTCGCAGAGGCGCAGAGCCCGCAAAGAAAAAACATATTGTCCACAGATGAACGCAGATGAACACAGATGTTTTTAGCTTTCGCCTACGGCGAGGCTAATAAGAAATGGTTTTATCCGTGTTCATCTGCGTTTATCTGTATGTCCGTTGCTGGCAGAAAACAGGCATTAGAGTCGATATTGAATGACAAAGGTAAAATATAAAACACCATGAAAAATTCTTTTTCTTCTGCATCACATGCAATCATCGTCAGTGCGGCGCTGGTCATTGTTATCGCCGGCCTGAAATATGCTGCGCCCCTGCTGGTGCCATTTTTGCTTTCTGTTTTTATCGCGGTCATCAGTTTTCCGCTGATGAGTACCTTGCAGCAAAAAGGATTGCCGAAAGGCCTGTCGTTAACGCTGGTGATGTTGCTGGTGGTGTCTGTTGGTATTGGTCTGACTTTTCTGATTGGCAGCTCGATCACTGATTTCACTCGCAGCCTGCCGGAGTATCAGCAGCGCATCAGCGCTGAGTGGGCTGAGTTGATCCGCTGGTTGAACAGCCATGGTATTTCGTTTGCTGACAGCATCAAGGAGATCGCTGATCCGGCGGCCACAGTTGGTTTGATTTCAGCTATCCTGAAAGGGTTTGGTGGCGTGCTGACTAATTCATTTCTGATTATTCTCACCGTGGTTTTTCTGTTGATTGAAGCGGCTGGCTTTACGCAGAAATTTCTAACCATCAATAAAATTGACACATCACCGGATGCTGAAGATTTTACCCGCGTGTTTGTCGACAAGCTGCGCAGTTATATGAGCATGAAAACCATCATCAGCATGGCGACCGGCATTGTTATCGGTGTTGCGATGTGGCTGATAGGTGTTGATTACCCGGTGCTGTGGGGGGTGCTGGCTTTCATGCTTAACTTTGTACCGAATATTGGTTCCATCATTGCTGCGGTGCCAGCGGTGATACTGACGCTGGTGCAGCTGGGTTTTACTTCGGCCTTGCTGGTGGCGGCGGTGTATGTGGCAGTAAATATATTGATTGGCAGCATTATCGAACCGAAATATATGGGCAAGGGACTGGGGTTGTCGACGCTGGTCGTGTTTGTTTCGCTGGTTTTCTGGGGCTGGGTGCTGGGGCCGGTTGGCATGCTGCTGTCGGTGCCGCTGACCATCACTGTTAAGCTGGCGCTGGACAGCAAGCCGGAAACGCAGTGGCTGGGACACCTGCTGGGACCGGTGGAAGCTGACTGATTTCAGTAAAGATGAAGCAGAAAATAGTCAGTTTTAAGCAGGATGAATTTCAGCACTGGGTGGCAAACCTTGCCTGTGGTCATACGCAGCATGTGCGGCATGATCCGCCGTGGCAGGAGCGGCCCTGGGTTGTTACCGCGCAGGGGCGGGCGGAGAAAATCGGTTACGAACTGAACTGTGTGGAATGTGACGGAAAGTGATAAAGGCTTATGCGTTAAAGCTCTTCCATCTCGACAAAAGAGACTGCGATGCCGGCATCTTCGACACGCACAATAACGGCATCTTTTTCAGTTTCTGCAAAATTGTTTAACGGGTTTTTGAAGTGCAGGCTAACCATTTCGCCCAGAGGGTAGTGAGCAGTGTTTTTTACGCACATGTACAGACCGCCTTCACTCAGGTTGCGAGTGATGACCGTGTGCGCGCTATCTTCAAGAAAGCGAAGTTCCACTTCTATTTCTATTTCCGTGCGCGGGTGCCGGCGTAAGTTTTTAGACATACCATACCTGTTTAAACTGAAAGATTAATGTAATGATAGTCTGAACACCGGAAAATACTAGACTATCATTCGATTTATTATGTGGTGCAGGTCAGGGTGTTTTAGCTGTTTAACCTTGCAAACTGTGTCGTTGAATGGTCGGGTGTGGTGCGTTGATGCAAAAAATTGATGACTACTGAAGCACAAACAGGATGCGGTTGATGGTGCAAAAACAGGAACAAAAACAGGCCGCCGGGCAATTTGAACTTTTAACGCAAAAACGTTTCCTGCCATTTTTTATGACGCAATTTTTTGGTGCGTTTAATGACAACGTCTTCAAGAATGCGCTGATTATCCTGATTGTTTTTCAGGGTTCGCAGTTTATTGATGCCAATGCTGACCTGTTGATTAATATTTCTGCGGCATTATTCATCCTGCCGTTTTTTCTGTTCTCTGCCACTGCAGGTCAGTGGATTGATAAGTATGAAAAATCCCGGTTAATCAGGGTGATTAAGCTGATTGAAGTGTTGATTATGCTGATTGCTGCCTTTGCTTTTGTGCAGGGTCATATACTGGTTCTTATTGCGCTGTTGTTTTTGATGGGCACGCAGTCGGCATTTTTTGGCCCGGCAAAATACAGCTATATTCCACAGCATCTTAAACCATCAGAATTGATTGAAGGCAATGCCTGGGTGCAGATGGGCACTTTTGTTGCCATCCTGATCGGCACCATTCTGGGCGGTGTGCTGATCGCGCAGGAGCAGGGCAGAGTGTATATTGCGGTGGCGGTTGTGAGTTTTGCTGTTGCTGGTTATCTGGCCAGCCGGTTTATTCCATTAACGCCATCGTTGAATGATGACCTGAAGATTAACTGGAATGTCTTCAGTGAGACGTACCATAATATTAAATTCCTGAGAAAAAACCGTACTGTTTTTCTTTCTGTGCTGGGCATCTCCTGGTTCTGGTTTCTGGGTGCAACCTATCTGGTGCAACTGCCGAATTACACGAAGACAACGCTGGGCGGTAACGAACAGGTCGTTATTTTATTGCTGACGTTGTTTACGCTTGGCATCGGTGCGGGTTCTTTATTATGTAACTGGCTGTCGGGAAAAAAGATAGAGATTGGTCTGGTGCCGTTTGGTTCTATTGGCCTGACCCTGTTTGGTGTTGATTTGTATTTTTCGCAGCCGGAGGTATTGCCGGTAGCAACGCTTGGTCTGAAAGCGTTTTTAGAGGCCGGTCATTTTCGTCTGGTTGTAGATGTTTTGTTTATCGGTTTTTTTGGTGGCCTGTATATCGTGCCGTTAATGGCGCTGGTGCAGCAGCGTTCTGAGCAGGCGCATATGTCACGGGTTATCGCCGGCAATAATATTATTAATTCGCTGATGATGGTGTTGTCTGCGGTGCTTGCCATTATGGTGCTGTCTTCCGGATATTCTATTGCGCAACTGTTTTTACTGGTGTCGGTTTTAAATGCCATTGTTGCGATTTATATTTATTCACTGGTGCCGGAATTTTTTATGCGCTTTATGGTGTGGTTATTAATCCACAGTATTTATCGTGTACGTGCGCGCGGTCTGGAAAAAATTCCCGATGAAGGCCCGGTGGTGCTGGTGTGTAACCACGTGAGTTATGTTGATGCGTTGATTATTGCCGGTTGCATCCGGCGACCGGTGCGGTTTGTTATGTATTACAAAATATATAATTTGCCTGTTTTAAATTTTATTTTTCGTACCGCGAAAACAATTCCTATCGCCGGAAAATATGAAGATGAAGCATTGCTGAAAAAAGCTTTTGATGACATTGATCAGGCGCTGCTGGATGGTGATGTGGTCTGTGTTTTTCCGGAAGGGAAGTTGACAGTTGATGGCAAGATGAATAAGTTCAGGGATGGTATCGAAAAAATAATATCGCGGCGGCCGGTGCCGGTTATACCGATGGCGTTGCAGGGTTTGTGGGGCAGTGCCTTTAGTCGCCAGCGTTCGAATATTTTTTGTCGTTTGTTCAAAGGTTTTAAATCGAGTGTTGGTCTGGTGGTTGGTGACCTGATTCAGCCGCAGCAAGCGAGTGCAAAAATGTTGCAGGAGAAAGTGCAGGATTTGTATGATGGTCAGGAGTGAAGAAGAAAAGTTTGTCACAGTAAACAGGCGTGAAATAGTGGTATGTTGTCAAAGTCTGTTGCCGTCATAAAGGAGAAGTTGGCAGTTTGCAGTAGGCAGTTAGCAGTTAAAAACAAAAAACTTTAAAAACGATTTCACCACAGAGGCACAGAGAGCACAGAGTTTTCTGTGCCTCTGTGGTGAATAAGCTTTTGCTTTTACTGCAAACTGCCAACTTCTCTTCATTGCCAGAAACAGTCATTTTATTAATAGATGTTTTGGCAATAAAAAAGCCACCGGTTAAGGTGGCTTTTTTGGTTTGATTTGTGGGTGTTGTTTTATACGCGACCCATGGCACCAAAGCTTTTTATGAATGGGCCAGCCATACGTGGATCTGAAATCATGGCTTTGAAATCACCGGTTTTGAATTTCAGTTTGCCGGTGGTAAATGCCAGACCTAAACCGGTCATGCCGATTTCTTTCTTCAGCCATTTTTCCCAGTTCTTTTGTTCTGCGCGCATGTCCCAGCTAAGTTCGCGGCCATCGTAAGCGCCGGCTTCTGTTACATGGCCGTTTACTACGTTAATAAAACCAATGCAGGTATCATCTTTGGGGAAGCCGTAACCGATAACAGAATTAAAATTAATTTTTTCCAATGCGCCAGCCAGCGCTGGTTCTGCATTCCACTTTTCCTGGAAAGATTTCATCCAGGCATCATCAAATAAAGCCATTTCATATCTCCGAATTCTTGTTACGTCCGGCGTTTGCCCGACGCATTATAGTTGTACAAACATGTAATGTTGTCATGTTTGTCTCAGCTTGTCGGGCGCGTTGTGTTGTTGTATTTATCACGGCCGCGAAAAGACGCGGGAATAATAGCATAAGACAAACTATACCGAAAGAGATAGATGTTTCTGCCTCTGTAATGCGGCCTTATTTTAATTCCATGGAGATAGCGGGAATGTTGTTTTTTTTCAGAAGTTTTTGATTTTTATATAACTGCTGTTTGTTTTGGTAAGGACCGGTTCTGACGCGGTGCCATGACTGTGCGTTGACGGTAACGTGTTGAATGTTTGCTTCCAGTCCTAAAAATGCCAGGTTGGCTTTTAGTCTTTCAGCATCGCCAAGGTTTTGAAAAGAACCGACCTGTAACACGTATTGTTTTTGTGTGCTGTTTGTTTTGTTGCCGGTGTTGTTTTTTATTGTTGGTGGTCGTGTTTCATTTTCAGGGATCAATACTTCCAGTTCGGGCAGGATTGTATAAAAATTAAATTTTGTTTCTTTTTTTTCAGGTGTTGTTGTGGCAACTGTTTTTTTAGATTCTTTCTGCTTTGTCTGTTGTTTCAGTTTTTGCAATTCCTGTTGCACGGCATCGCCAAAACTTTTATCGCTTTCCGGTTGTTTGTCCAGGTAAATAATAAATGCCACGAACAAACCAATAGCCAGGCCGGATAATAACCAGACGTAACCGGGCAATGATTTTTTGTTTTTGCTGGTGGCGCGGGCTTTATAATCTCTGGGCATTTATTTTTTATCGTTTTAATTTTCTGGCGAAGCGGTTCGTGTTTACATTTTTTCCGGTGCGCTCACGCCCAGCAGGGTAAGGCCGTTTTTCAGAACTTGTCGGGTGGCAATGATCAGATTAAAACGCGCATCGTGCAGGTTGTTGTCTTCGTTGATGAACTGGTGCGCGTTGTAATAAGAATGCAACAGCGTCGCCAGTTCGCGCAGGTAATGCACCAGCAGATGCGGCTCGGCGTTGAACGCGGCCTTGTGCAGCATGTCGGCATAAGCGTCCAGTTTGCTGATCAGTTCGGTCTCGTGTTTTTCGGTGAGCAGGTTCAGATTTTTTGCGCCGTTTTCGATATCGTGTTTCAGTTCTTTTTCAGACAGCTGGTTAATCACGCTGCATATCCGGGCATGGGCATACTGGATGTAATATACCGGGTTGTCGTTGCTTTGTGATTTCGCCAGATCGAGATCGAAATCCATGTGCTGTTCGCATTTGCGCATGACATAGAAAAAACGCGCAGCATCGTTGCCGACTTCTTCGCGCAGTTCGCGCAGGGTGACAAAAGAGCCGGAGCGGGTTGACATTTGCACCCGCTCGCCGCTGCGATACAGGTTGGCGAACTGCACCAGCAGAATATCCAGTTGTTCCTGTTTTGCGCCCAGTGCGCCGATGGCGGCTTTCACACGTGCCACGTAACCGTGGTGGTCAGCGCCCCAGATGTTGATCAGGCGTTGATAACCGCGATCGAACTTGTCCATGTGGTAGGCGATGTCGGAAGCAAAATAAGTCGCCTGGCCGTTGTCGCGAATGACCACGCGGTCTTTTTCATCGCCAAATTTTGTCGACAGAAACCACAGTGCGCCGCCGCGCTTTTCGATGTGCCCGGCTTTCTGTAACTGCTCAATGGCTTTCTGGATCAGGCCACGGTCGGCCAGCGTCTGCTCGGAATACCAGCAGTCGTAGTGCACGCCGAATTCTTCCAGGTCCTGGCGGATGTCGTTGAGGATGCTGTTGAGAGCGGCTTTGAAAATGATCTGGTAGTTATCAGGTCCTAGCAATGCTTTGGCGCGTTCGATCAGACCATCGATGTGTTTTTCCTTGTCGCCGCCGGCGGGTTCGTCGGCAGAAATACCCTGAAAAACTTCCTCGGCAGAAAAAACGAAGCTTTCACCGTGTTCGGCTTTCAGACTGTTGGCGATGTCGTAGATGTAGTCGCCCTTGTAACCGTTGATCGGGAAATCGAATTTAACATCGTTGAGCTCCAGATAACGCAACCAGACGCTGGTGCCGAGAATGTTCATCTGGCGACCGGCATCGTTGACATAATATTCGCAGTCGACCGCAAATCCCACCGCGCGCATCAATGATGCCAGCGTAGCACCGTAGGCTGCGCCGCGACCGTGACCGACGTGCAGCGGGCCGGTGGGGTTGGCGGAAACAAATTCGATCTGTACTTTTTCGCCGTTGGCGGCATTGCTTTCGCCGAAACGGTCGCCGCCGGCGAGGATGTCATTGATGATGTTTAAGGTGCTTTCCTGCGCCAGAAAAAAGTTGATGAATCCGGGGCCGGCGATTTCGACTTTTTCGATGGCATCGTTTTCGCCGAGTGCATCGACCAGTGTATCGATGATCGCCTGCGCCACCTCGCGTGGCGGCTTGCCCGCCTGTTTCGCCAGCATCATGGCGACGTTACAGGTGAAGTCGCCGTGCGCTGCGTCTTTGGTACGGGTGATCTGTAAAGCCGGTTTGGTTTCGATCAGGCCGTCAGCGATAAGCTGGTCCAGCGCCCGGTCGAGCAAGTTTTCGATGGATTCTTTCAATGGTCTGCCAGTGGTTTGTTTTTGCGTGTTTTTTAGGGCTGGGATTATACGTTAAAAGATTAGTAGGCAGTAGGCAGTTTGCAGTTATCAGTTAAAAGCGAAAAACATAAAAAAATCAGCTTGATGTGTATTGGTGATTTTTTAAAATTACTGCCAACTATTTTCAAAAGGTGTCGTAGGGGTCAACATCAATCGACCAGCGCACCTTGCGTGCCGCCGGCAGTTGTTGCAACTGCGGCACCCACCAGTTCAACAGCCGGTGCAGGTTTTTGCGTTGTTTTGATTGCAGCATGATCTGGTGGCGGTAGCGCCCGGCGCGGCGTTCCATCGGTGCGGGGATGGGGCCGAACAGGTCGATGTCCTTGAGTTCTATCTGTTTGGCAAGGTCAGCGGCCTGCTGCAAAAAGGCTGGCGCGGCGCTGGCATTGACCGATTCACAGCGCAGCAGTACCAGATGGTGAATCGGCGGCAGGCCGGCGGCGGCGCGTTCCTGCAGGGCTGCTTTGGCGAAGGCGGGGTAGCCGCTGTGTAGCAGGGTCTGCAATAAAGGGTGGTCGGGGTGGTGGGTTTGAATTAGCACCTCACCCGCTTTTTCAGCGCGTCCGGCGCGGCCGGAGACCTGGGTGATCAGCTGCGCCAGATGTTCGGCGGCGCGAAAATCGGCGCTGAACAAGGCTTGATCGGTGTCGAGCACGCAGACCAGGGTGATATTGGGAAAGTCGTGGCCTTTTGCCAGCATTTGCGTGCCGACCAGAATGCCGCTTTCGCCGCTGTGCGCTTTGTCCAGTTTTTCCTGAAGCGTGCCCTTGTTGCGTGTGCTGTCGCGGTCGATGCGGCTGACCTGGGTTTGTGGAAAGCGTTCCTGCAAAAAATGTTCGATGCGTTCGGTGCCTGCGCCGATGGCCAGAATATTATCGCTGCCGCAGTCATCACAATTTTCAGGTGCCGGACGCTGCGAACCACAGTGGTGGCAGTGCAGCTGCTTGCGGCGTTTGTGAAAGGTCATGTGCGCGTCGCAGCGCTGGCAGCTGGTGGTCCAGCCGCAGTCGTGGCACATCAGCAGCGGTGCGAAGCCGCGGCGGTTGATGAACAGCAGCACCTGACCCTGCGCATCAAGATGCTGCCTGATTTTTGCCAGCAGGCCATCGGCCAGGCCTTCGTATAATTTCTGGCTGCACAGGTTGATCAGCTGAATTTTTGGCAACGGCTTTTTATTTGCCCGCTGCTTGAGAAAATGCGCGTGATAGCGCTGTTCATTAATATTGTTAAGGCTTTCCAGCGAGGGCGTAGCCGAGCCCAGCACGATGGGGATGTTCCTGTTTCTGGCGCGCAGGATGGCCAGGTCGCGGGCGTTGTAGCGAAAGCCATCCTGCTGTTTGTAGCTGCCGTCGTGTTCTTCATCGATGATGATCAGGCCGAGATCAGGCATAGGCGTGAACACCGAGGAGCGGGTGCCGATGACCAGTCGCGCCTGACCGTTGGCGGCAGCGTGCCAGGCGGCGTAACGCTGTTTGTCGTTCATCGCGGAATGTAATATGACGATAGAGGCATTCAGGCGCTCGAGAAAGCGTTGGGTCAGCTGTGGTGTCAGGCCGATCTCGGGTACCAGTACAAGTATCTGTTTACCGTCGGCCAGCATGGCTTCGCACAGCGCCAGGTAGACCTCGGTTTTGCCGCTGCCGGTGATGCCGTTGACCACGTGCACCGCATGTTGCTTGCGGTGTGCCTCGATGTTCTTGATGGCTTCGATCTGCTCGTCGTTGAGCGTGGGTGCTTTGTGGCTTTTGTTCTGTGATGTGAGCAGCGCCGGCCGGGTGAAGCTTTCGATCAGCTGTTTTTCCAGCAGCGCCCTGAGCGGTGCGCGCCAGTTCTCGATGCGGGCATTCAGGGCATCGGTGTCCAGACCCTTTTCGGCGGCGGCGTGCAGCAGCTGGTATAGCTGCTGCTGTTTGGGTGCGCGTTTGAGGCTTTGCTGGATTTCTTCCGTGGCAGGCTGCGTCAGCCGCCAGTATTCATTCAGTGCTGGTGTGGCATCGTCATTGCTGCGCAGGAACACCGGTAGCGCTGTCTGCAGCGCATCGCCCAGCGGGTGTACATAATATCTTGCCGCCCACAGCAGCAGTTTCAGAATATCATCGCCCAGCAGGTTGTTTTCATCCAGTACCGCAGTTACCGGCTTCAGCTTGTTTGCTGGCACATCGCTGCTTGATACTTCCTCGATCACGATGCCGATCAGCTTCTGCCGGCCAAATGGCACGCGCACGCGCACACCGGGTTGTATGGCCCGGTCGCCAAATGTGGCGGGCAGGCGATAATCAAACGTTTTGTAAAGCGGGCAGGGAACCGCAATTTTTACGAAACGTGGCTTGGAAGTTTGCACGGGCATGGGCCGGATTTATTGTTATTATTTATGTTTGGAAAACACCGATTTTACTGCAAAAAACAGCTGGACTTTGAAGAATCGCCAGCCACAGGCATTTCAACGTGTGGATAACTTAATTTGGTGTGATTTTTCTGTGGATAACTCTGTGGAAAGAATCGCTAACAGAAAAAAATAATGTTGACCAGTCTTTTTTTTGTAATAATTGTGAACAAATTGTTACATTTAAAAAACTATATAAATCATTGTGTTGCGATCCGTGGCTCTATAATAATAGGGTGAAAAACAGGCTTGACCGTTAAAAAAAAATATGATTTGCAGGGTGTGTATAAGTGTTTGCTGTTACAGCCTGTCTGATTTTTATTTAATGAAAATACTTAATAAATATTCTAGCTTTAGGCCTGTAAGTTACTAAATTTCTATATAAAAGGCGAGTTACTCACAAAATCTGTGGATAACTTTGTGGACAAGAAAATAAAACCGTCATATTTTTACTATAAAAATAGCGTTTTTGTTAATTTGATCGTTTTTTAACCGTTAAATATAACTTTATTTAAATCAACGTGTTATTGAAATTAAGAGCGAATCTCGTGTTGATAAACAGGATGTTTTCAGAAAAGCTGCGGGTGTATTAAGGTTTTATAAAATGCTTGTGCACAACCGGGGCTTTTTGCCGGAAAATAACAAATACTTAGCGATTAAAACAGGTGTTTAAGGCATAAAGCGTTTTAACTAAATTAATGGAAATAAAATGAAGCAGTGGCAGTCGATTATTTCACACATTGAGCAGACCACCGGTCGGGCATTTTCTGTTGAGCAGCAACAGAGCATGGCCGGTGGCAGTATTAATTCAGCTTTTTTGCTGACGGACAAAAATGGCCAGCAATATTTTGTGAAAACCAACCAGCCGGGTCAGCTAGCAATGTTTGAAGCTGAGGCGCATGGTTTGCGGGCACTGGCATCGAGCCACACTCTGAGAGTGCCTGAAACGGTGTGTTTTGGTGAGAACCCGGCGCAAAGCTATATTGTGCTGGAATACCTTGATATGTGCGGCAGCGCTGACCAGCGCCTGCTGGGGGAGCAACTGGCGGCCATGCACCGTGTTACGGCTGAAAAATTTGGCTGGGAGATCGACAATACCATTGGTGCCACGTTTCAGCCAAATTCGTGGACGGCAGACTGGCTGATGTTCTGGCGTGAGCAGCGGCTGGGGTTTCAGCTGCAGCTGGCGGCGAAAAACGGTTATGGTGGAGAGCTGCAGTCACTGGGTGAAAAACTGCTGCTTGAAATGCCAAAGCTTTTCAGTGGGCGAAAGCTAAAGGCCTCGATGCTGCACGGTGATCTGTGGGGTGGCAATGTGGCTGGTTTGAAAGATGGCACGCCAGTTATTTATGATCCGGCGTTTTATTATGGTGACCGGGAAGCTGATCTGGCCATGACCTATGTTTTTGGTGGTTTTACAGCAGATTTTTATGCCAGCTACCAGCAGGCCTTCCCGCTGGATGATGGTTTTGCTGTGCGCAAGATTTTTTATAATATCTATCACATCATTAATCACCTGAATATGTTTGGTGGTGGTTATCACGGTCAGGCCATTAATATGCTCGAACAGGTGCTGGCAGAGACTGGCTGAAGCCGCTTGCCATGCAGGTTAGATGGTTGATTTGAAAATCAACAGTTTAATTAGCCGACAGGTTTTAAGTGCTTTAACTCGTCATCGGTAAATAATCGGGAAACGGTCATAAACCGCAAACCCAGCGGGATTTCCAGAGAAAAACTGGCTCCCCGGCCTTCACTGACATCAATGGTCAGATGCGTGTTTTTCCAGAATTCAAATTGATCGGCAGCCATGTAGAATTCACAGCCGTGTATCGAGCCGAGTAAAACATCACGCGATCCCACCATGAAATCACCAACGGTGAAGCACATGGGCGCTGATCCGTCGCAGCAGCCGCCGCTTTGGTGAAACATCAGCTCACCGTGTTTTTCACGAAGTTGGTCGATAACGGCTTTTGCTTTTTCTGTCGCTGCAACGCGTTCAGTAATCTGGTTTTGTGACATTGTTTTTAACCGCTTGTTTGAAGCTCGAGCCTGCTGTAATGAATGAACATTACAGCAGGCTCATGGCAGTGTTAGTGTTAAAACCTAGAAGAAACCTAATGCATTTTTATCATAGGACATCAGGATGTTTTTGGTCTTGCGATAGTGGTTCAGCATCATTTTGTGGGTTTCACGTCCAATGCCTGATTTTTTCTGGCCGCCAAATGATGCATGTGCAGGATAAAGGTGATAGCAGTTGGCCCACACACGGCCGGCTTCAATGCCACGGGTCATGGTTTGCATCTGGTGAATATCCCTTGTCCATACGCCAGCGCCCAGACCATACAGGGTGTCATTGGCAATTTGCAGCGCTTCTTCTTCATCCTTAAAGGTTGTAACGCAGAGGACAGGGCCAAAAATTTCTTCCTGGAACACGCGCATACTGTTGTCGCCTTTAAGCAAGGTTGGCTGAATATAGTAACCATCCGGGTAGGTTTCGTTTTTATATGCTTCGCCACCGCATAATACTTCTGCGCCTTCTTCTTTACCGATTTTTATGTAATTCAATATTTTTTCATATTGATCATTGGAAGCCTGCGCGCCCATCATGGTGGTGGCATCAAGTGTGTCGCCCATTTTGATTGCTTTAACCCGCTCCAGACAGCGTGCTATAAACGCTTCATAAATATTTTCCTGAATCAGGGCGCGTGACGGGCATGTGCATACCTCGCCTTGATTGAAGGCGAATAACACCAGGCCTTCAATGGCTTTATCAAAGAAGGCATCATCTTCTTCCATGATGCTTTCAAAGAAAATGTTGGGTGACTTGCCGCCTAGCTCAAGGGTTACCGGTATGATGTTTTCAGATGCGTACTGCATGATTAGTCGACCGGTGGTTGTTTCGCCGGTGAAAGCAACTTTTCGGATATCGGGGTGTGTTGCTAAAGGTTTGCCTGCTTCCAGACCAAATCCGTTAACAACATTAAGTACGCCCGCTGGCAGTAAATCCTGAATAAACTCCAGTAAAACAAGAATAGATGCCGGTGTTTGTTCGGCTGGTTTGAGCACAACGCAGTTTCCGGCGGCCAGTGCCGGTGCCAGTTTCCAGGCGGCCATAAGAATCGGGAAGTTCCAGGGGATGATCTGCCCGACTACGCCTAAAGGCTCATGAACTTCCATTGATACTGTGTTCGCATCCAGATCAGAAACATCGCCTGACTCACCACGAATAACCCCCGCAAAGTAGCGGAAATGATCAATGGTTAACGGTATGTCAGCCGCCATTGTTTCTCTTATCGCCTTGCCGTTATCCCAGGTTTCAGCCGTTGCGATGGTTTCAAGATTTTGTTCGATTCTGTCTGCAATTTTTAATAACAGATTACTGCGTTCTGTAACGGAGGTTTTGCCCCAGGTTTTGGCAGCTTTCCATGCGGCGGCAACAGCGAGGTCTATATCTTTGTCGTTTGAACGAGGTATGCGGTTGATGACCTGACCGGAAACAGGGGATATATTGTCAAAATACTCGCCATTGACGGGTGCCAGCCATTCGCCACCGATGAAATTTTCGTATTGTTCTTTGAAATCAGGTGTCTTTTCAGACATAATTTATTCTCCGCTTGATTATATTGTTAAAAAGTAGCGTTCAACCGCTACGTGCAATCTGGATAGATGATGGCGAGGTTCTGGACAAAGCTGAATTGTTCATGAAAACACCGTCATTTATCAGTGCCATAAGCTATCGCTTTCGCTGGAAAAACACTTGTATGACAGTCCGAATTAGTTAATCCTGAGTCCGTTTTATGCGTATACTGATGCACTGTTTGATGAACGAATTGTCGGATGACTTACACTTTTATCTCCATGAGAACTGACAGATGAACATGCAGAACATAAGCCGGTTACGTGCACCACGGGTGCTGATTGAAAACAAAATAAGTTTTGCCGGCCCTGATTCTGAAGTAAGTATTTATGATACTTATGAGGCCGCGTCACGCGTACGCCTGGATGCCGGAGAGCTGCTGTTTTGCGGAATGGTGACAGGGCGAAAAATCATGCACACCAGCGGTGCCGAAGGTCAGGTTTTTTTGCCGCACGAAAGCTTTGTCATGGCTCCGGGGGGTATTGTGGAAATTGATTTTCCCGATGCCAGTCTGAGCCGCCCCACCACCTGCTTAACCGTTGAAATATCAAAAGAAAGGGTTAACCGCATTAGTGATCGCCTGAACGATTCATTGCCCATGCTTGAGCTGGTCGACCAGTGGCAAACCCGGGTGCCGGTGCTGCACACTCATCACTCCACTGAAACACAGCGGTTATTAACACGGCTGACAAAACTGTTTACAGAGAATCATCCTGACAGGGATATACTAATTGACTTGAACATATCTGAATTAATTATTCGGATGCTGCGGCATAAAACCAGGGATTTTTTGCTGGCTTATTGCAGCAATGACCCGGAGGCCAATAGTCTTATTGCTGCGCTGGACTGGATTAACAGCACGCTATCGAAGCCTCTGGATATTGATCAGCTTTGCCGGCATGCCGGTATGGGGCGCAGCCGTCTTTATGTGGAGTTTAAGGAAAAACTGGGCTGCTCCCCTGTAGAGTTGCAGCAGCAGTTGCGATTAAAGCGTGCCGCAGAACGAATTAAAAATGGTGAAGCCATTACCGCCATTAGTTATGATCTGGGTTTTAACTCGCCAAGCCATTTTTGTCATCGCTTCAAAAACTTCTTCGGCTGCACGGCCTCGGAATACAAATCAGGCCTGCAAAAATAAACACACCATTATTCGCCTTGTGGCGGTTTTTTTGATCGGCATCTTTGGCTATGCTTGTTCTGGTGACGATGCCTGAGTCCGGGGCAGCGTGTTAGAGTTTTTTAAAGCTGGAATAATTTTTTTGCGTTGCAGGATGTTTGTCTCGATATTGTTTCAGTCGATTTTTCTTTTATCTCGGCCAGGATTTTCACGGTATTAACCAGGAAAGCCGGTTCGTTTCTTTTGCCGGCGTTTTCCCGGTCGCTCTGGTCGGGTGCGTCGGTTTCGACTAACAGTGATTCCAGAGGAATGTTTTTTGCTGCGCGCCGGATTTTTTTTGCTCTGTCATAAGTGACGCTGCCGCTGAGGCTGAGATAAAAACCCCGGTTAATTAATTGCTCTGCCTGCTCGCTGCTGCCTGAATAGCTGTGGATCATGCCGCGCAGGTTGTTGAATTTTTTTATTGTCTGGATAACGGTTTCGGTGGCGTTGACTGCGTGAATGACAACGGGGAGCTGGTTGTTTTCGGCGAGCGCAAGCTGGGCTTCAAAAAAATAAAGCTGTGTTTCTTTGTCTGCCTGTTGCGGGCGAAAATCCAGGCCGCATTCGCCAATGGCGACCGGCCGGTGCTGGTCGATATATTTTTGCAGTTGCTCGATGTCCTGTTTGCTGTGTCTGTTTACCCAGTAAGGGTGCAGGCCATAACAGGCGTGTAGTTGAGGATGGTTTTCACACAGTGCGGTGATTCTTTGCCAGTATTTTTTTTTGGTGCCGGGGATGATGATGTCAGTGATACCGTTGTTTTTTGCGCGTTGTAATACTTTGGTGCGGTCATCATCGAAGATCTCGAAATCGAGGTGGCAGTGGGTATCAATTAGCGGCATGGTTGACATAATGCTTAGTGTATATGCTTATTCTTTCGGGTGCATTTTGTAATTTGTCTATCAGGGAGTGCTGCGCCGCCATCCCCGGGCGTAAAAAAGGCCGGTTAAAAAACCGGCCTTTTGCAAAATAGATTTTAAGTAGCTCTATTTTTTTGATTTTTCAATCATTTGACGGATGATCGGGGTTAATATCAGTTCCATTGCCAGGCCCATTTTGCCGCCGGGGACGACGATGGTGTTGCGTCGTGACATGAATGAGTGTGGAATCATGTCCAGCAGGAACGGGAAGTCGGTGTCGAACTTGTCGGTATCGCGGAAGCGGATGACGATGAAGCTTTCATCCGGTGTTGGAATGTCACGTGCGATAAAAGGGTTCGATGTATCAACGGTTGCGATACGCTGGAAGTTGATGTCGGTGCGTGAGAACTGTGGGGTGATGTATTTCACGTAGTCATCCATGCGGCGCAGGATGGTGTCGACGATGACT
>WFOC01000101.1 GCA_015488295.1 Gammaproteobacteria bacterium | reverse complement strand
GGAAGGCGAACTAGGCTTTTAATCCGCCACCCTCCTTTCTTTTTCCAGCCTGAAGAAACAGGGGAAAAAAAGCTGAGCCAGCATATCACACGCCCTCAACACGTCTTTGCACCGGCGCTATAGACAAATATTTACTCAGCTGCCGTCAACCAGGCAGCAGCAAACCATCATTATTCGAAGCATTTTTCATAAAATATTTAAAAATGTTATACAAAATTAACTTTTTGAGGTATAACTGACCGTTCCTAAAAAAAACCATCGAGGATAATTCATGAAAATAAAAAACCTCAGTATCATCTCTGTGCTCAGCGCCTGCCTGCTGGCCCCTGTTCTGGCACAGGCTGGAACTTATGAAGAAGCTGTAAAAGAAGCCAAACTTTCTATCGACAACGCTAAAGCCCTCAATTATGAATGGCGTGACAGTCGTAAATTTCTGAAAAAGGCCGATAAGTTGTACAAGGAAGGAAAAGTCGATAAGGCCATGAAACTGGTGAAACAAGCCAAGATGCAAGGTGACCTTGCTGTCACTCAGGCCAAACTGTATTCCAGCGTCAACGGACCACAGTAAAGCACCACAGAACAAGTCGCGGCCTGCACTTCCTGACAAGGAATGCAGGCCGTTTTTTATGGTCGGCGTTTTATGTTTAAATCAACACATGTTAACCAGCCCAGCCAACCATAATATTTATAGTGTCAGCAGCCTGAACCGCACCGTGGCTGATCTGCTGGAACAGGAATTCGCCTGGATCTGGGTGGAGGGTGAAATCTCCAACCTGGCACAACCCGCCTCCGGGCATATCTATTTCAGCCTGAAAGATCACTCGGCGCAGGTCAGCTGCGCCATGTTCAAGGGCCGCAACCGCACACTCAAATTTCAGCCGGAAAATGGCAACCAGGTACTGGCGCGCGCCAAAGTCAGCCTGTACCAGCCGCGCGGCAATTATCAGCTGATTATTGACCGCATGGAAGAAGCCGGTGATGGTGCTTTACGTCGCCAGTTTGAAGAACTAAAAATCAAACTCGCCGACGAAGGCCTGTTCGACGAAGCCCGCAAACAGGAAATCCCTGAACTGCCGGAATGCATCGCCATCATCACCTCAAAAACCGGTGCTGCTGTTCACGATGTATTAAGTGTCATCGAACGACGTTTTCCTTCCATTCCGGTGAAGTTATTTCCGGTGCCGGTGCAGGGCATCGAAGCCGCGCCCGCCATCTGCAACGCTATTCAGTTAATCGACCAGGCCGCATCTGAAGACACATTAAATTGCGATGTTATTCTGCTGGTGCGCGGCGGCGGTTCACTGGAAGACCTGTGGTCGTTTAACGACGAGCGCGTGGCGCGGGCGATTTTTGATTGCCAGCTGCCCATTGTCAGCGGTGTCGGCCATGAGGTGGATGTCACCATCGCCGATTTTGTTGCCGATGTGCGCGCCGCCACCCCCACCGCTGCTGCCGAAACCGTCACCCCCGACCAGTCAACATGGCTGCAATCTTTCGACTGGTACCAGCAGCGACTGACGCAACTGGCCAACGACAAGGTCGAACGTTACCAGGAAAAAATTCAGTGGCTGCAGCGTCGCCTGCAACAACAGCATCCGCAAACACAACTAAGCCGCTCACAACAGCGCAGCGGTGAACTGCACCAGCGTTTACTGCGCGCCGGCCGTTCAATGCTTGATGCACGTCAAAGCCAACTCAGCATAATCAGTGCCAAACTGGGCGCGCAAAATCCAGACGTGTTATTAAAACAAAACCGGCAGACCACCCGTTATTTAACTTCACGATTACAACAGGCGACATTGAACTTATTCGCCCGGAAAAAATCACTGTTAGCAAATGCGGCAAAAACGCTGAACACCATCAGCCCCTTGCAGACACTGGAGCGCGGTTATTCAATAACCCTGAACGATAAAGGCGCACCTATCGTATCCATTACACAGGTAAAGGCAAATGATACAATCGAAACTCGCCTGCACAATGGAAGTATCATCAGTCATGTGGAAACCTGCATTGAAAACAAGCCCGAATAATTTATACCTTCATAAACTATTCAGCTGCGCGATCATTCTGACCGCACTGTTTTTTTCACTGCCACAACATGCCAACGCCAACGAGACTGCTGATGGCACAACCGATAAAACCACCGGCAAGGCAATAAAAGTTAAAACCGCTGCCTACAAAGATATTGCAATCAAGGTGACACACACTCTTGGCGGTGTTGTTCCGGCAAAAAACAACAGCCGCATCAGCGCGCAGATCAGCGCGGTAATAAAACAGTTTCACGCCGACACCGGCTATGAAGTCAAACAGGGCGATGCCCTGGTCACTCTCGACTGCAAGGAAAACCACCTGAAGCTTAAACAGGCCCGTGCCAGCCTGCAGGCAGAAAAAGCCCAGCTGACCAATGCCAGGTCGCAGTTCTCCCAGGCCAAAAAACTAAACCGGCAAGGGAATATTTCCAAAGAGATCTATAACCAGCGCGAAGCCGAAGAAAATCGCTTGAAAGCCACCGTCGAAAATCGCAGGGCGGCGCTGGCTCTGGCGCAGATAAATGTCGAACGCTGCCATATAAAAGCCCCCTTCGACGGTTACATCACCCGACGTGATGCCAGCGTTGGTGAACTTACCCAGCCCGGCACCGCCCTGTTGCAACTGGTATCCAAAACCAATGACGTTGTCGAAATAAAAATCAACAACAGCTTGCTGCAGAGTTTTACCCAGGGGGAAAACTACCACTTCAAATTCAATAAAAAATCCTACCCGCTAAAAGTTGAACACATTTTACCGGTACTCGACCAGGCGAGCCGCAACCACATCGCACGCCTGAGTTTTGTCAGCGAACACGCCGTCACCGGCAGCGTTGGCAAAGTTAAATGGCAGGAAAGCACTGCCTCCATTCCTTCCAGTTATGTTGTTCTGCGCAATAACAAACTCGGCATTCTGCTCGCCGAAAACAACACCGCAAAATTTATCGAAATCAAAAACGCACAAGAAGGCCAGCCGGCATATATCACGCTGGATGATGAAGCCCGGATCATCACTCAAGGGCGTTTCAACGTGAAAGATGGCGATGTCTTAAAAATCACCAAACAAGAATAAAAACCTTTTTAGTCCACAGACAATCGTTTTTAAAAACATGTTTCGACTCTTCATTCAAAACCACGTCCTCGCCAACCTGTTTTTTTTACTGGTGCTGATTCTTGGCACCATCAGTTACCTCAGCCTGCCGCGCGAAAAAGACCCAACCATTAACTTCAACTGGATTCAGGTCACCACCAGTCTTCCCGGTGCCTCGGCCATCGATGTTGAAAAACGAGTGACCGATCCGCTGGAAGATGTTATCCGCAGCATTTCCGACATCAAGTTTGTTTCCAGCAACAGCCGTGAAGGCATCTCCAGTATTCTGATCCGTTTCAATGATGTCTCTGAACGCATTTTTGACAAACGTATCGCCGACCTGCGCCGTGAAATTCAGAACAAACAGGATGAGCTGCCCGATGCAGCCAGCGACCCATTCATTTTTGAAATAACCACCGACAATGCCTACCCGACAGCATCGCTGGTTGCGGTCTCAGTCGCCAGCGATGAAAACCTGCGAGTGCAATCCGAACGCCTGAAAAAACAGCTGGAAAATATCAGGGGCATCGACCGCGTCATGACCACCGCACTGAACGACCCTGAATTACAGGTGTTTTTCGACCCGCAAAAATTACAGTACTACGGCATCAAGCCCAGCGATCTGGCTGACACCATCAAAAATTATTATCAGGATACACCCGCCGGCAGTTTGAAGGTGCAGTCGGAAGAATGGTTTATCCGGCTCACCGGCAGCAACGCAGCGCCCGAAGTGCTCGCCGACCTGCCCGTGCTCACGGCACAGGGTGAAGTGCCATTAAGCGAAGTTGCCAACGTTCAGCGCGGCCGCGAAAAAGCCAAAACACTGGTCAGCTTTAATCACCAGGCTGCGGTGCTTTTTGCCATCACAAAAAAACCAAAAGCCAATACTCTGGGACTGGTCGAGCAGCTGAATGAATTTATTGCCGAACGGAATCTCTACACCGACACCACCGGTGTGCACCTGGTGCTGATCGACGATGCCACCGAGATCACTAATAAATCCATCAACGTCATGCAGACCAATGCGCTGGTTGGCCTGCTGTTTGTATTGCTGGTGACCTGGCTTTTCCTGGGCGTAAAAATTGCCTTTCTCACCAGCATCGGCATCCCCTTTATTCTGGCGGGCACTTTCTGGGTGGTCAGCCTGACCGGTCAGAGCCTGAACATCATGGTGCTGCTCGGCGTAGTCATCTCACTGGGCATGCTGGTTGACGACGCAGTGGTGGTGGTCGAAGCAATCTATCAACGGCTGGCCAGAGGTGCCGACCGGCTAAACGCCTGCATTGACGCTTTAAAAGAAGTCGCCACCCCGGTCACCACCGCCGTGCTTACCACCATGTCCGCCTTTTTACCGCTGGTGTTGATGCCCGGCATCATGGGCAAGTTTATGATGGTCGTGCCACTGGTGGTTTCCATCGCACTGGTGATCAGCCTGATCGAAGCATTCTGGATGCTGCCGGCACACATCCTGGCCATGAAAGCTGATTTCAAAAAACCCTCAAAAATGCAGATCTGGCGACAGAAGTTCACTCACCGTTTGCAAATAACCTATGTACGCAGCCTGATCAAAGTTATGCGCTATCCAAAGCGCGCATTGCTGCTGATTATCCTGCCCTTTATTCTGGCAGTGGGTTCAATTGCCGCCGAAATGGTAAAAATTGATTTTTTCGCCAGCGACCCGATTCGTAAATTTTACGTTAACATCGAGATGCCACCGGGCACCACGCTGGAAGAGACTTTAAGCACCACGCTTAAAATTGAAAAAGTCGCACGCAGTTTATTAAGCGAAGAAGAAACACGCGCCCTGGTCAGTTACGCCGGGCAGATGTTTACCGAAACCGAACCGTTCTTCGGCAACAGCTACGGCCAGATTATGGTCAGCCTGAACCCGGACAGTCATAATGAATTTCGCCCGGTTGATGCCGTACTTAATGAAATGCGCAGCACAATCAGCGACTACCCCGGCCCTGTTAACATTTCTTTTTTCCGGCTGGCCGGTGGCCCACCAACAGCAAAACCGATCAGCATAAAAGTACGCGGTGACGACCTGCAACAAATCCACACCGCCGCCGAAGCCTTAAAAAATATATTACGAGACATCCCCGCCATCAAAGATATTACCGATGATGCCTCCAAAGGCCGCAACGAACTCAACCTGGTGTTCGACAGTTACGCCATTCAGAACAGCGGCCTGACACCGGCCGACATCGCACGCAATCTGCGCCTGCTGGTCGACGGCGAAATTGTCGCTTCCATGCAGCATCACGGCGAAGAGCTGGAAGTACGGGTAAAAGCCGCACCGCAGGAGCTGAGCAATGTCGAAGCGGTGCTGTTTACCCAGATCGTTATGCCCGACGGCGACATCCGCCCGCTGTCCTATTTCCTCAGCGACGAAACCGCCAGAGGGCCGGGCAACATCCGTCATTATGATTACCGCCGTGCAGTCACTGTGGAAGCCGATCTCGATACCCATCAGATGAACACTGTCGAAGCCAACGACCTGATCAAACAACGCTGGCATGAGATCGCCCACCAGTTCACCGAAAACGATCTTAATTTCAGCGGCCAGCTGGACGACATCAACGAGAGCATCAATTCCATGTTTACCCTGCTGCTGTTCGGTGTATTGCTTATCTACGCCATTCTTGGTACACAGTTCAAAAGCTACTTCCAGCCACTGATCATCTTATTAACCGTGCCAATGGCCTTCACCGGCGTGACACTCGGCCTGCTGATTACCGGCAACCCATTAAGCCTGTACACTCTATACGGCGTAGTCGCCCTCGCGGGCATCGCGGTGAACGCAGCCATCGTACTCATTTCAGCCGCCAACTCACGCCTGCACGATGGCATGAGCATCACCCACGCCACTGTCTACGCCGCCCGTCGCCGTATCATTCCAATATTGATTACCACTCTGACCACCATCGCCGGACTGTCTTCACTGGCGCTTGGCCTGGGCGGTAAATCTCTGATCTGGGGGCCAGTAGCAACCGCTATCGTCTGGGGACTGGCTTTTTCCAGTGTACTGACACTGTATGCCATCCCGTTAATTTTCAGGATTTTTGTCAGCGAACCGGAAAAAAATATCTCGTCACATTAATAACAAATTACAGCTATAAAATTGCAGCTTTAAACAAAGCAAACTATCCTTATAAAAATACGCGAAAACGAGTGGTTTATTGACAGGAATGGTTTATCCTATTTAGTTGCATTGGGTGATAGATTCGTGGTAAAAAGTCGCTCGCATTATTTTATACAAAACAAAAATTAACTAAGTCGTTGATTTTATATACATTTGGAGTTTTAGATGGCAAATGCATCGCCAACCGAAAATCATACTTTCAAGCCTTATAAAGAAAAAAAAGGCGAAGAATATATGAATGAAGCGCAAATTGAGCACTTCACTAAAATCCTCGAAGCATGGAAGACTGAGCTGATGTCAGAAGTCGACCGCACCGTGGATCACATGAAAGACGAAGCGGCTAATTTCCCCGACCCGGCCGACCGTGCCACCCAGGAAGAAGAATTCAGTCTGGAGCTGCGCACCCGTGACCGCGAACGCAAGCTCATCAAAAAAATCGACGACACACTGGCACTGATGAGCGCCGGCGAATACGGCTACTGCGAAACCTGCGGTGTTGAAATCGGCCTGCGCCGTATGGAAGCACGCCCGACTGCGACACAGTGTATCGACTGTAAAAGCCTGGATGAAATCAAAGAGAAACAGACTCGCGGCAAGTAATAACGCCCTGCAGTTTGAATCTAAAAAAGCCGGTATTTTTTATCGGCTTTTTTATTTGTAATTAAAAACAAAAAAATTCACCACAGAGGCACAGAGGACACAGAGCAAAAACTGGCTGCTTGTTTTAAAAAAAATAAAAAACTCTGTGTCCTCTGTGCCTCTGTGGTAAAAAGCTTTTAAATGTCCAGGCACTCACCACAACCCTACAAAGGCCGCTTCGCGCCGTCACCCACCGGCGCGGTACATTTCGGCACCTTGCTGGCCGCGGTCGGCAGTTATCTTCAGGCAAAAAAGAATCATGGCGAATGGATTATTCGCATGGAAGATGTCGACCTGACGCGCAAGGTCTCAGGTGCAGACAGCGACATCCTGCACACGCTGGAAGCCTTCGGTTTTGAATGGCAGGGCGAGGTGCTTTATCAGTCGACACAAGACCCGCACTATGAAGAAGCCCTGCAACAACTAATCAAACAGTCGCTGGTCTTTCCCTGCCTGTGCACACGAAAACAGCTGGCACAAAACGGCAGCAATATTTACCCCGGCAACTGTCGCACACGCCGGCTACCAGAAAAAAACGAACACGCCCTGCGCGTGATTGCCGACGATATCAACATCAGCTTTCACGATGCCATCATGGGCGCGCAGTCACAGCACATGGCACAACAGTGCGGCGACTTTATTATCAAACGCCGCGACGGTCTGTTTGCCTATCAACTGGCCGTGGTGGTAGATGATGCCATGCAGGGCATCAGCGAAGTCGTGCGCGGCGCAGACCTGCTCGACTCCACACCACGGCAAATTTATTTACAGCAACAACTGGCCTATAACACCCCGACCTACTGCCACCTGCCGCTGGCAGTCGATGCCGACGGCAACAAGATCAGCAAGTCTGAAGGCGCAGCCAAAGTGGACATCAAAAATAAAGAGAAGCAACTGTGCAAGGTGCTGGATTTTTTAGGCCAGCAACCACCGGCGGACTTATCAGCATGCAGCATCAACGACATCTGGCAATGGGCAATAGACAACTGGAACCTCCGCACTGTGCCTCAAAAAAAGCACAGACCTGCAACAAAATAAGCCGGCGTTTTCATTAGAATTTTAGCCATACACAGTGTATGCTAAAGCGCAATTAAACAATGGCAAAGTCGAGGAAACTTCTGTGTCTGGTATCGAAATCAATTCTGTCTTAAGCGAAAACCGTTTGTTTAAACCTGCTGCGGAATTCACCGCAAAAGCCCGGCTGAAACCCGATGATTTAAAAGCACTGCACCAGCAGGCCGAAGACGATTACGAAGGTTTCTGGGCTGATCAGGCAAGACAACACATCGACTGGCAAACCCCTTTCAGCGTCACGCTGGACGACAGCCAGGCTCCGCATTTCAAGTGGTTCACCGACGGCACCATGAACGTCAGTTACAACTGCATCGACCGCCACCTGGAAAAACACGCTGACAAAACCGCCATCATCTTTGAAGGCGAACCCGGCGACACCCGCCACATCAGTTATCAGCAATTACACGACGATGTCTGCCAGTTTGCCAACGCGCTGAAAGCCAAAGGTGTCGGCAAGGGTGACCGCGTCGTAATCTACATGCCGATGGTGCCGGAAGCAGTAATCGCCATGCAGGCCTGTGCCCGCATCGGTGCCATCCACTCTGTGGTGTTCGGTGGTTTTTCTGCCGACTCTTTGCGCGACCGCATCGACGATGCCCAGGCCGTGATGCTGATCACTGCCGACGGCGGCACCCGTGGCGGCAAGACCGTCGAGCTGAAAGAAGCCGCCGACAAAGCCCTGAGCAAAGGCTGCGAGTCCATCGAAAACGTCATTGTACTGAAGCGCACCGCGCATGATATTGCCATGCAGGACGGCCGCGACCACTGGTGGTCAGATGTCATCGCCGGCCAGGACACCCGCTGCGAACCCGAATGGGTGAATGCGGAAGACCCGCTGTTCCTGCTCTACACCTCCGGCTCCACCGGCAAGCCCAAAGGCATTCAGCATTCCAGCGCCGGTTATTTGCTCAACGCCATCGTCACCAACCTGTGGGTGTTCGATCTGAACAACGACGACATTTTCTGGTGTACTGCCGATGTCGGCTGGATCACCGGCCACACCTATGTCGCCTACGGCCCACTGGCTGCCGGTTCAACCATCGTCATGTTTGAAGGCGCACCGGTGATTCCCGATGCCGGGCGTTTCTGGCGAATGTGCGAGCAACACAAGGTCACTATTTTCTACACTGCGCCAACCGCAATCCGCGCACTGATGAAGTTCGGCGACGACTACCCCAACAAATACGACCTGTCATCCATCCGCCTGCTCGGCACCGTTGGTGAGCCAATCAACCCGGAAGCCTGGATGTGGTATCACAGCGTCATCGGCAAGGAACGCTGCCCCATCGTTGATACCTGGTGGCAGACTGAAACCGGCGCACACGTACTGAGCCCGATTCCCGGTGTCACCGCCACCAAACCCGGCTCCTGCACCTTTGCCCTGCCCGGTATGGATGCCGACATTGTCAATGAAGAAGGCGAATCCATCACCGAAGCCAACACCGGCGGTTACCTGGTCATCAAAAAACCCTGGCCCTCCATGGTGCGCACCGTATGGGGCAACGATCAGCGTTATATCGATACCTACTTCCCCAAATTCGACGGCAAATATTATCTTGCCGGCGATAGCGCACGCCGCGACGAAGACGGTTACTTCTGGATCATGGGGCGCATCGATGATGTGTTAAATGTGTCCGGCCACCGTCTGGGCACCATGGAAGTCGAATCGGCACTGGTGGCACACGAAGCGGTGGTCGAAGCCGCCGTGGTCGGCAAACCACACGAAGTCAAAGGCGAAGCCATCGTTGCTTTCGTCATCTGCCAGGGCGAACGTCCGGTCGGTGAAGCCGCTGACAAGATGACCGCTGAACTGCGCAACTGGGTCGGTGAACAAATCGGCGCTATCGCCAAACCGGATGACATCCGTTTCGCCGAAGGCCTGCCAAAAACACGCTCCGGAAAGATCATGCGCCGTTTATTGCGCACCATCGCTGCCGGTGAAGAGATTACCTCGGACATCTCGACGCTGGAAAATGAAGCAGTGGTCGCACAGTTACAGGGCAAAGCCTAGGCTTTGCAGGACGAGTGCCGCCAGGGGGACACCACCGGGGTCGGAGTCAATTTCGATTCACGGGTCGCGGTTCAGGGGTCGGAGTCAATTTAATTGAAGACAGCCTGGTTTGATATTTCTGTTTGATAAATTGACTCCGACCCCTGAATCGAAATTGACTCACCCCGGTGCTAAGTTTGCCTCCCTGAATCGATCACTGAACTTATGAGATTATTTTAAAAACTTCCATGCAACAAAAATTTCTGCAATTTCTCGGCCTGCAACAATACCGCACCGGCCACGCCGAAAAACTCATCTCAGGGCTGGGCGCATTCCTCGGCATCTTCACCGTGTTTTATACCAGCACGTATTTTATTGATGACAGCTCGGCTTATCTCATTGTAGCCTCCATGGGTGCATCAGCAGTGTTGCTGTTTTCAGTGCCGCACGGACCGCTATCACAACCCTGGGCGCTGGTCGGCGGGCATTTCTTTTCTGCCATCATCGGTGTCACCTGTGCACAATACGTGCCGGATGTTTTTATTGCTGCGCCACTGGCCGTGGGCCTGGCCGTCACCGCCATGTATTACCTCAACTGCATTCATCCACCGGGCGGCGCAACAGCCCTGTCTGCGGTGGTCGGTGGTGAAACAGCACATCAGCTGGGGTATCAATATGTATTAACGCCTGTAATGTTTAATGTTGCTGCCATCCTTACCATCGCCATTACTTTTAACTACCTTTTTAAATGGCGGCGTTACCCGGCTTACCTGGCACAATTGCCACCATCAGTGAGCACAACAGAAATTGATGATGTACGCAACGAAACCATCAGCCACGAAGATTTTGTTTACGCACTGAGTGAGTTTGATTCCTTTCTGGATATTTCAGAAAACGATCTGCTGACCATCTATGACCTGGTGATCAAGCACCATCACGCCAAACCACTGGATCACCATCATCTGAAACACGGGCACTATTACAGCAACGGCGAATACGGTGACCTGTGGTCGGTACGCCAGATTGTTGACTGGGCCAACACGGATGATCATGGTGAAGTAAAACTGATCTACAAAGTTGTCGCCGGCGCTAACCGACGTTCATCCGGCGTGATGACTAAAAATGAATTCTCACGCTGGGCAAAACATGAAGTCGAACTGCACGACGAAAACTGGCGGCGGGTTGATAAGGATGAAACAGCATTATAGTAAAACTGTTCATTTGTATAAGCCCGAATTTAATCTGGCGGGAATGGTAGCTTTCTGCCAGCAACGGACATACAGATAAAAACTTATTTTTCTCGCAGAGACGCAGAGAAAAGCGTTTTTTTATCCACAGATAAACGCAGATGAACACGGATAAAACCATTTCTTATTAGCTTCGCCGTAGGCGAAAGCTAAAAACATCTGTGTTCATCTGCGTTCATCTGTGGACAATATGTTTTTTCTTTGCGAGCTCTGCGCCTCTGCGAGAGTAAATTCTTTGCTTCCGTTTTGACTCAACATCCGACATAAAATGAAACTAAAAATAAAAGTCATTCCGTCATCCTCGAAAGACTGCATCGCCGGCTGGCTTGAAGACGCACTCAGGATAAAAGTAAAAGCACCACCGGAAAAAGGCAAGGCCAATAAAGCCGTCATCAAAACTCTGGAAAAAAGTCTTGCCCTGGCCAAAGGTTCTGTCAGCATCACAAACGGCTCAACCTCCTGCCACAAAATCATCGAGATCAACAGCAGCGATGACGCAGCCATTAATAAAAAGTTAACCGCACTTTGTAAACAATAACCTCAACATTTAAAGCAAAGCCTAATCTCTTTAAATTTAACGACTTAAACAACCTTCATAAACCGCTTTTTATAAAACCACATTGCCTTTATTCCTGCCCGGCAGTACAATAATTTTGTCACAGGAGAAATTATGTCAGCCATACTTTTCGATCTTGACGGGGTTTTATATGAAAGCGACAGAGTCATTGATGGCGCTGCTGATGTTATTGACTGGTTTAATAAAAACCACATTCCCCACCTGTTCCTGACCAACACCACTTCAAAATCACGTGCCGGGCTGGTCACAAAACTTGCCGGTTTTGGCATTGAATCCCAGGAAGAAAGTTTTCTTACCCCGCCTGTTGCAGCAAAAAAATGGCTACAGAAAAACAATATAAACGACATCGCGCTGTTTGTTCCTGAGTCAACCAGAAAAGAATTTACGGACTTTAACTTAATTGACAACGAAGAAAAAAGCATTGCTGCTGTCGTCGTCGGCGACCTGGGCGAGCATTGGACATTTGCAATAATGAATAAAGTTTTTCGATGCCTGATCAACAATCCACAGACAAAACTTGTCGCACTAGGCATGACACGTTACTGGAAAACAGCAGCCGGTTTACAGCTGGATGTCGGCCCGATGATAAAAGCTTTTGAATATGCAAGCGATGTCGAGGCTGTTGTCACCGGCAAGCCAGCAACAGAATTTTTTCAGGCAGGACTTTCCCTGCTTGGAGAAAAAGAAAACGCAGTAATGATCGGTGATGATATTCGTAGCGATATCGAAGCATCACAGCAGGCGGGTTTAAAAGCCATCCTGGTTCGCACTGGAAAATTTTCCAGGTCTGATCTTGAATCAGGCATCACACCGGATGCCGTTCTCGATTCAATCGCCAGCCTGCCCGAGTGGTGGCAATCAAATATGTAAATCATGCAGTATATTCAGGAAACCTGAAATTTATAAAGTATATTTATCCGGCATCCCGGTCAAAAATATAATCGGGGAAAAGCATCACTGCCTGTACCGACTTCACTGATCGTCCCTGATAATAACCAGTGGCACCACCGGCTGCACACCATAAGAATCAGGCGGCCTGGAAGTGTGTTCCCGATTTTCAACAGACTTCGTGCTGTACGAGCTTCTGTACTGACCATCATGGGTTTGCATGCCATCCAGATTATACTGACTGCCAACAACTGGCACTATAATTTCAGAATCTTTTTTGGCTGAATCTGCGCGACGTTGCTCCTGCTGCTCAGCATAAAGTGTTGTCTGAAACAAAACTGTCAGCACAGGAACAAGCATTATTTTATACATAAGAACCACCCTGTTTTTCCAAAAGGCTTTAGCGCTTCACCCTTCTTGTCAGTATGTAAGTATAGCGCACCGGTTTTTTTCCAGTGGCTCAATTATCGTCAATGATGAATATCAATCAAACTCATGGTCAGTGCCGGCCAGTAAGTAATAATCAGCACCGCCACAAACAAAATCAACATAAACGGAATGGTCGCATAATACAGTTCGGTAATCGGCTTGTTAAAGCGATAACTGGCGATAAACAAGTTCATACCAACGGGTGGCGTAAAATACCCGATCTGCATATTCGCTAAAAAGATGATACCAAAATGTATCGGGTGAATACCGTAACCAACGGCAATGGGAAGCGTGAGCGGCACGATAATGACCAGTGCTGAAAACACGTCGAGCATCATGCCAAGCAGCAACAAGAAGATATTCAGCAGGATCAGGAAGGTCAGCTTGCTGTCGATGTGCTCACGGATAAAATCAAACAGCTTTGATGGAATTTCCGCATCGATCAGATAATTGGTTGATGCCAGTGATACCGCCAGTATGATCAACACGCCCCCCACCAGCACCATCGAATCACGCATGATGGTCGGCAGTTGTTTGATTTTTATCTCACGCAGAATCAGAACATCAACAACGAGCACGTACATAACAGCCACTGCAGCAGCTTCGGAAACAGCAAAATAACCGCTGTAAATGCCGCCAATTAAAATAACCGGCAGCGGTATCTCCCAGATTGACTCACGCAATGCGCTGAACAATTTTTTTGCATCAAAATCTGTCGTCGGTATCTTGTCGCCGACAGATTTATACATGCTCCATGCAATCAACAATGCCAGCATCAGCATGCCGGGCAGCAGGCCGGCAACAAAAAGATCATCAATGGCAACAGATTGCTCCAGATCCATCTGCTGTGCGATAACACCGTAAAGGATTAACGCTATCGACGGTGGAAACAACAGGCCCAGGCTGCCCGATGAGGTAATCAAACCGAGGTTGAAACGTTCCGAATAACCGGCCTGTTTCATTGCAGGATACAGGATGGCACCAAGCGCGATGATAGTCGCACCCGAGGCACCGGTGAGCGCGGTAAAGAACGCACAGGCAAACAAAGAGACCACAGCAAGACCACCAGGCATCCAGCCGAGCAGTGCATCAGTCAGCCGCACCAGCCGCTCAGAAGCCTTGCTTTCACCCAGCACATAACCGGCAAAAGTAAACAGCGGGATGGCAAGCAGCACCGGAGTATCAACAATACGGTAGATTTCAATGGCAACAACAGACAGGTCAATGTCCTCACTATTGAAACCGACAAGCGCACTGGTGGCAATAATAGCGAACAATGGCGCGCCCAAAATAACCAGCAGGGTAAGTATTAGCGCGGTAAGCATAACTAGTTTTTTGTTGCAGGCGTTACCTGTCTTTCATAAGGTGAAATAAACAACAGCAGGTAACGAATGGCAATCAGTGAAAAACTAACAGGAATAATCAAAGCAGTTATCCATGCCGGAATACCGGAAAAAGCGATGGTGCCATATTCATATTCACTATAAACAAAACGCGCCGCATGCCAGGCGATGATCAAGCAAACACACAGGGTGAAGAAATAAGCGGTACGCTGCACATATTTCAACAGATGCGGTGGAAAATATTTTGCGAAGATGTCGATACGGATATGATTATCGCTGCGAGTGGCAACCACCGCACCAGAGAGGCCAACCCATAACACCAAGGTTCTTAGCAAGGGGTCAATCCACACAACTCCTTCGCCGAACAGGTTTCTTGCAACGATCTGGTATACCGCAAAGATAATCATACTGGACAGTATGATGACGAGAAGACTATCCTCCAGCCGGTTGACTATCCTTATAAATTTATTATCTCGAATGCTCATGGTGAAAGTACGGCAATCTGACTCACCCGGCACTGAAAGCCGTTATACCGGCAAGACGCTTAATGAAATTTTGGTGCATCATGTTTATGCACTGTCACCGCTTCATAAAGTGCTTTGTTATATTTATATTTATCGAGCATTTCATCAATAACAAAGTTATCAATTTTTTCCCACTCTGCTTTTTCTTCTTCGCTCAAGGTAACAAATTTCACACCCTGGTTAATTAAAGCCTTACGTGCGGCAATATTATCAATTTTATTCTGTGCATCAATTTTTCTATAAACATCACTCATTGCTTCACGAACAATTTCCTGATCAGTCTCACTTAACTTATCAAAAACTTTTTTGTCAATAACCAGCATCGCTGTTAAATAATTTAACGGCTGATCTGTTATGTATTCAATATGTGTATGCCACTGCAAGGCCAGCGCACCAATCGGTGACGTGGTAACAGTGTTGATCAACCCGGTCTGCAAACCGGTTAAAACATCAGACAGCGGCAATGAGATTGGTGTCACCCCGATATAACGATAGACAGACAGGCCGACATCATTTTTTTCGGGAATCCAGGACTTTCGATGCCGCAAATCATCCAGGCTACGAATCGGCTCTTTTGACATCAGATAGGTAAAACCACCCTGGGCAAAACCAAAGTTAACAAAACCACCCTGCTCAATAGCTTTACTCAACATCGGATCCGTTGTTTTTCTTATTTCAGCGGCATCATCAAGACTGGAAAAAAGATATGGCAATTCATAAATCGTTGCATCCGGTACAAATTTTGAAATAACGCCCAGAGTTATTGCGCCACCATGTAATTGACCGACGCGTATTTTGCGCAAGACATTTTCATCATTACCCATAACCCCGCCCGGGTAAAATTTAAACTTTACCCGCCCCTGGGTTTTCTTCTTGATTTCTTTTGCACCAATACGCATCTGTTTCATCCAGAATGTGCCTTCCGGTGAAAGTGTTGCGATCTTGATTGTTTTAGCAAACAGCGCCGGCGAACTAAAACCGGCTAAAGATATGACTAATAACAGAACTGTTTTTTTAACGATATTTTTCATTATTCATTATTCACTTGCGAACAAGGTTCGCATTAAAAGTAATCATCGGCCTCTAACAACAATTCAGCCGCTCTCTGTTTTGCCAGAGTATTAACCAGTATCTGGTCTTCTGGCCCGACATCAGCATCGATCACCTGCTGCAGTAATTCATCATGCAGTTTTTTATCAAACAACATGCGAGCATATTTTTCTGCATACAGAACTTTTGCCATCAAATTATGCCCGCGGGAAATTTCAATAGCTCGATCAAAGTGTTCTTTTGCTAACGCAGGTTTACCGCCAAGTGTCGGCGGTAATAAAGACTCCATAACCGCCATATAAAGATGTGCGTTACCATTGTTAACAGTTTCATCAATATCAAGTACGCGCTGGATACCAGCTTTCACCTTTGGCAATTCCGCCACCGCATTCCAGTCCGAACTGTTGGCTTCGATAACGCCCGCCCAGCTGCTGACAAAAACAAACAAATGTTCCGCCTGCTGTTTATCAACCGTAGCCAGCAGTTTTTCAAATTCAAAATACGAAAGTTTTTTTACATCACAAAATTGTTGATTGCGAATGCACATGGCGCGACTGGCATAATCAAACGCACGGTTAGCCAGCGCTTTTTTACTTTCTGCACTATCGGTAAAACCGGATGCATAAGCGCCATATAATTTCGCACCAGACTCCAGCAGGTCAGCATTTTCCGGCTCACCCCTGATCATACTGCTGAGCAATATCAGATAGGCCGGCACACCTTTTTTTATCGTCTCCGGATCATCAAACGATAGAATGGTGGCGGAAAGATCTTCTGCAAATTCCTGTTTTGCGTTGGAGACAAGATGGCCGCAGCCAGACAAACTCAATGCCAGAGTGATAAATAATAATGATTTCAAAAACTGAAATTTTATTGCTTTCAATTCCTTATAACCTGAAGAGACTTAAAAAACAGGACAGATACTACCTTAAATTAGTTGCAGGGTCTGTCCCCCTTTCTGGTACATATTTAGCGCACACGATTGTCTCACAAAAGCAATTATATTTTCTTGACATGCATAAAAAAAGGCCGGAAAACCGGCCTTTTTTTGAAAACAACTGCCTTACTCAGCAATGATTTTCTGTAGCCCTGCAATGGAGCGAACCCATGGCTTAGACCCTGTTTTGATTTCCAGCTCTGCAGCAGCGGCTTTCGCTGAAGCTCGCTCATGATGAACATCAACCAGCACATAAACGATGGAACCTGAGCGATCCGTTTTTACTGTCAGCAGATTTTCCAGGCCTTTATCGGCTTTGAATTTTTCAATGCTCGCCGCTGTTTTACTGGCATAAACCTGTACCGCGTAACTATCCGCAGGCATTGCCATTATTTCCTGCTCAGGTGTCATATCTTTCACGATGACAGGCACTATAACTTCCGGTGCTGGTGCAGCCTCCGGCTCCTGCATAATAATAGGTTCCGGTTCAGGGTCAGCCAGTAACACCGGGTCGTTCAGACTTGAATCAGTTACTACTGAATCAGATGGAACGTTTTTCGCTTCAGCAGCGTATTTTGCATCCCATGGGGAATCTTCTACCTGTGTCCATGGCGCAGGCGAACTTGAACATCCAGCCAAACCGAGAATAATCAAATTAGTTACTGTGATACCGCGAATTGTTTTTATTGTTAGTTCCATGCTTTCCCCCAAGGTCTTATGGTTTTAAAAGATTGTAGTTCAATTTATAAAATTGTCAGCTATCCAGGAACTAATTCCCAATCGCTGGCAATGAACTTTTATGCATAAAAACACGGGGAAAAACTGTTATCTCATAGACAAATTCAAGGCCATAAAAAAAGGAGCCGAGGCTCCTTTTTTTAACAGATTTTTGCAGACCGTTAGTGTCTGCATTCACATCGCGTGATCAGGCAGCAGCCACTTCTGACTCCTTCATGCTCAGGCGAATACGACCCTGACGATCAATTTCCAGTACTTTCACTTTGACCACATCACCTTCAGACAATTTATCGCTGACGTTCTCGACACGCTCTTCACAGATTTGTGAAATGTGCACCAGACCATCTTTGCCCGGCAGGATTTCAACGAATGCACCGAAGTCCATAATCTTCTTTACCGTACCGTTGTAGACCACACCGACTTCAGCATCAGACGTAATCTGCTCGATACGTTTTCTGGCTTCTTCTGCAGCCGCCAGGTCACTTGATGCAATCTTGATGTTGCCTTCGTCATCGATGTCGATGGTGGCACCGGTTTCTTCAGTAAGCGCACGAATAACCGCGCCGCCTTTACCGATGACATCGCGAATCTTGTCAGGGTGAATCTTGATGTTCAGGTAGCGAGGTGCGTACTCGGACATTTCTGTATTGGTTTCAGAAATAACCTTGTTCATTTCACCCAGAATAAAGTTACGACCAGCTTTGGCCTGCTCCAGCGCCTGCTCCATAATTTCTTTGGTGATGCCGTCGATCTTGATATCCATCTGCAATGCACAGATACCCTCGGCAGAACCGGCGACTTTAAAGTCCATGTCACCAAGATGATCTTCGTCACCAAGGATGTCAGACAGCACAGCAAAGTCATCGCCTTCTTTGATCAGACCCATGGCAATACCGGCAACCGGTGCTTTAATCGGTACGCCCGCATCCATCAGAGACAGACTGGTACCACAGACAGAAGCCATCGAACTTGAACCGTTGGATTCTGTAATTTCAGAAACCACGCGAATAGTGTACGGAAATTCTTCTTCTGAAGGCATCACGCCTAAAACACCACGTTTTGCCAGACGGCCATGACCGATCTCGCGACGCTTTGGCGAACCCACCATGCCGGTTTCACCGACACAGTATGGAGGGAAGTTGTAATGCAGCATAAACGGTTCGCGGTATGAACCGTCGAGCGCGTCGATGATCTGTGCGTCGCGTGCGGTACCTAAAGTAGTCACCACCAGTGCCTGTGTTTCACCACGGGTGAACAGTGCGGAACCGTGCGTGCGAGGCAGTACGCCAGTGCGCACAGTGATGGCACGAACATCAGACGTGCTACGGCCATCGATACGTTTTTCACCAGCGATATAACGCGAGCGAACAACTTTCTTTTCCAGTTTGCCAAAGGCCGCTTTGACCTGATCTTTTGACCAGCCTTCGTCACCGTCATCTTCGCTGGCCAGCGCTTCAACCGCTGCGCGTCGTGCGGCTTTTACGGCATCCTGACGCGCCATTTTCTCGGCAATCTGGTATGCCTCGGTAATCGCATCGGTGCTGACTTCAGCCACTTTTGCAGCCAGTGCTTCATCTTCAGCCGGTGCTTCGTAATCCCATTTAGGATTGCCAACCTCAGCAGCAAATTCATTAATGCCTTTAATCACAGCCTGCATCTGTTCGTGACCGAACATCACAGCACCAAGCATGACTTCTTCAGAAAGAATTTTTGCTTCAGACTCAACCATCAGCACGGCTTTTTCAGTACCGGCAACCACCAGATCAAGCTCAGATGTTTCCAGCGCTTCCTTGTTCGGGTTTAATATGTATTCGCCATCTTTGTAACCAACACGTGCGGCACCCAGCGGGCCAGCGAACGGTACACCTGCAATCGACAGTGCCGCAGAAGCACCGATGATGGCAGGAATTTCAGGATCGATGTCAGAACTTATAGAAACGACCGTTGCCACGATCTGGCATTCATTAGTGAAACCTTTAGGAAACAGCGGACGAATCGGACGGTCGATCAAACGACAGGTCAGGATCTCGGCTTCGCTTGGACGACCTTCTCGACGGAAGAAACCACCGGGAATTTTACCCGCAGCGTAAGTACGCTCCTGGTAATTAACTGTCATCGGGAAGAAATCTCTGCCTTCTTCCGTTTCTTTCGAACAGACGGCAGTAACGAAAACAACGGTGTCGCCCATGCTAATCATCACAGCACCGGTTGCCTGACGAGCGATCTCGCTCGTTTCCATCGTTACTGTTAGATCGCCGTACTGAAATGATTTTTTAATTGCTGTAGGTATCACTTTATTGTTTCCTAATTAAATGGTGAAAAGCACAAAAAACACTGGAAATCGGCAGGCCACGAATAACGTGACCGGCCATTCAGATATTTTTTAACGACGCAGACCCAGGCTGGCAATCAGCGCTTTGTAACGGTCGACATTTTTGCCTTTAAGATAATCAAGTAATTTACGACGCTGGTTAACCATGCGCAGTAAACCACGACGTGAATGGTGGTCGTGTTTGTGTTCTTTAAAGTGCTCTGTTAATTGCACAATGCGAGTTGTTAAAAGCGCAACCTGCACTTCAGGAGAACCGGTATCTCCTTCTTTTTGCTGGTATTTTGAAACAACTTCGACTTTCTCTGCGGTCGATAAACCCATGAATACTCCGAACTAAATTAAAACCCAAAACTGGGCATTGATAAAAAAAGAGGGCGATTTTATCACTTATTGAAGCAACACAGAAGCATTGTTTATAAAAGATTTTTTCATCAGTGCCGGGCGTTTTTAGCCGACCGGACTGATTATCGCCCTGACCATGTTTTTTCTGTACCGCTCAGGGTTGCAGTACAGAAAAGCTTTATTTTTCCGCAAATGAACGCAAATACACGCGAATTAAAACAAAAACAACCGATTGTCATCCTGAACGATAGTGAAGGATCTTAAAGCCCATCGTACTGTATTGAGCCAAGATCCTTCCGCTACGCTGCGCTTCGGTCAGGATGACAGAAAATGTAAAAAGTTTTATTTGCGTTCATTCGCGGATAAAAATTATTCCTTAAGCACACTGCTTAATCATACGACGCGGCGCGATCATGCCGTCGTCCTGAATCTCACCCAGGCCTAGAAAATGGCTCTGGTCATAAATGCGAACCCAGCCGTGGGTTGGTGCCTGCGGTACCATCACCGGTTGGCCCTGCTGCACATAAAACGCCGCATCGGCACTCAGGTGTACATCCGGCCAGTCGGCAACGCCGCTGTCAATTGGTTGCAGGCTGGCATCGAGCGCTTCCTCGCCCTGCTCGGCCAGTTCTGTCAGCTGCTCGATGGTCATCATATCGCCATCATACGGGCCTACGATCAGGCGACGCAGTTCGGTGATGTGTGAGCAGCTATCCAGTTTTTTCGCGATGTCTTCGACCAGGGTTCGCACATAAGTGCCTTTGGAACAACTAACCTTCAGTTCGAGAATCACCCGCCCCTGCTCATCGGTTGATAAATCGATAAAATCGATATCATAAATTGTCACCGGGCGCGACTTGCGTTCGACTTCGATGCCCTGGCGTGCCAGCTTGTACAGGCGCTCACCGTTATGCTTCAGCGCGGAATACATCGGTGGCACCTGCTCGATATCACCTATAAATTCCGGCAATACAGCCGCCACATCCTGCTCGCTTATCGACGAGGCATCCATCGTCTCGATCACCTCACCCTCGGCATCGCCGGTGCTGGTACAAACACCAAGCTGGCATTTAAGGTGATAAGTCTTGTCCGAGTCCAGCAAAAACGCCGAGATCTTGGTGGCTTCACCAAAACACACGGGCAACATGCCGGTCGCCAGTGGATCGAGGCTGCCGGTATGACCCGCTTTGGCGGCACCGAACAGACGTTTCACTTTTTGCAGGATGTGGTTGGAACTGCAACCCTGTGGCTTATCTAACAGCAACACACCGCTGACATTGCGGCCTTTGTTCTTTCTTCTGCCCAAAATTTATTTACTCTCGTTATCTGTGTCGTCGTCCGGCATCTGTTCATCAGACCGGCTATCGCTGGCGACCGCTTCGCTGATCAGCTCGTCCATGGCTGCACCGCGAATGATGCTTTCATCGGCGACAAATTTCAGCGTCGGCACAATGCGCGCACGAATACGGCGGCCGATGGATTTTCGTATGAAACCGGCAGCACGATTTAACACTTCGATGGATTCGTGCAGCTGTTCGTTTTCCAGCACCGAGCAATAAACCACGGCGTGACTCAGATCACGACTCATGCGTACTTCAGTGAAAGATAAAAAACCCACGCGTGGATCCTTTATCTCGTCCTGAATAATCTCGGCCAGCTCACGACGAAGCTGTTCTGCCATGCGGTCACTGCGTAAAAATTCTCTAGGCATGGTCGCCACCCGGACGGCTCACGCAGAGCATCATTGCTTTGTTAAGGCGTGCATCATTTACAGTTGTAAAATCACATTTCCCGCCTTGCCCTGATGCCCTGCGTGAGCTATCCGGGCAATGACATTTTAACGCCAGAGAGGTACTAAACATTTAACTACAATAATCTCTATTACAGCTTGCGTTGAACTTCAACGCGCTCGAAGACTTCGATCTGGTCGCCTACTTTCACTTCGTAGTTTTTCACGCCGATACCACACTCGGTACCACTGGTAACTTCTTTTACGTCGTCTTTAAAGCGGCGCAGTGATTCCAGCTCACCTTCGAAGATAACCACGTTATCGCGCAGTACGCGAATCGGTGAATCTTTGCGGATGGTGCCCTCGGTTACCAGACAACCTGCCACCTGGCCAAACACCGGTGACTTGAAGACTTCCTGTACTTTTGCCATACCGATGATCTGTTCGCGGTATTCCGCTTTCAGCATGCCGGTCAGGGCTTTTTCGACTTCGTCGATCAGCTCGTAAATAATGCTGTAGTAGTTCAGTTCAACACCGCGTTCTGCCGCAGCGCGACGTGCAGCCGCATCGGCGCGCACATTAAAGCCGATGACGATAGCATCAGAAGCCGAAGCCAGGCTGATGTCAGTCTCGTTGATACCGCCAACACCAGAGCCGATGATACGTACATCCACTTCATCATTATCTGCGGCCAGCTTCATCAGCGAATCGCTGATTGCATGCAGCGTACCCTGCACATCGGCTTTCAACAGAATATTGAGTTTCTTGACTTCACCAGCTTCCATCTGCGCAAACATGGATTCAAGTTTGTTCGCCTGCTGTGTCGCCAGGCGCATATCACGCGCCTTGTTCTGGCGGTTCTGCGAGACTTCTCTGGCAGTACGCTCATCGGCCAGCACCTGCATGTCGTCACCGGCATTGGGCGTATTGGACAGACCGATAACCACCGCTGGCATTGACGGCCCGGCAGTTTCAATCGGCTTGCCAAACTCATCAAACATGGCACGCACGCGGCCAAAATCTTCACCGGCGAGCATGATGTCGCCTTTCTTCAGGGTGCCTTCCTGCACCAGCACAGTGGCTGTAACACCACGGCCTTTGTCCAGTGATGCTTCCAGTACCACGCCTTTGGCCAGGCCTTCCGATGTAGCTTCCAGTTCCATCAGTTCAGCCTGTAACAAAATAGCATCAAGCAATGTATCAATGCCTTCACCGGTATGCGCCGAGACATTGACGAAGATGTTATCGCCGCCCCACTCTTCAGGAATAATTTCGTAGTTACCCAGCTCGGTTTTTACACGATCAGGGTCAGCGCCTTCCTTATCCATTTTGTTAACTGCGATAATGATCGGCACTTCAGCCGCTTTGGCATGCTGCACAGCCTCGATGGTCTGTGGCATAACACCATCATCCGCTGCGACAACAATAATAACGATGTCAGTTGCATTGGCACCACGTTCACGCATGGCAGTAAACGCCGCGTGTCCGGGCGTATCTAAAAAGGTGATAACGCCCTTGTCGGTTTCAACATGATAAGCACCGATGTGCTGGGTGATGCCGCCGGCTTCGCCCGCAGCAATTTTTGATGAACGAATATAATCCAGCAACGATGTTTTACCGTGATCGACGTGACCCATGATGGTCACCACCGGTGGCCGTGGCTCGACTTTCAGGTCAGAAGTATCACGTGCCAGCAGCTCGTTTTCATAATCGTCTTCATTGACCACAACCGGGTTGTGACCCAGCTCTTCGATAACCAGCACCGCAGTGTCCTGATCGATAACCTGGTTGATGGTCGCCATCACACCCATTTGCATCAGGGTTTTGATCAGCTCGCCGGCTTTCATCGACATGCGTTTTGCCAGCTCGTCAACAGTGATCGTGTCAGGCACGATCACATCATGCACGATAGCCTCAACCGGTACTTCAAATCCGTGTTTGGCATCGGCAGAGGCCAGTGAACGACGTGCGGTCTTGCCTTTTTTCTTGTGACGCTTGCCGCTCTTACCGCTGGAAACGTGTAGTTCCTTGCGGCCGTACAAGGTGCTTTTATCTTTATGCTCGGTCTTGTGTTTTTTCACCGGCGACTTTTGCTCACGCGCCTGCTGCGCCTGCAGCTCGTCCGGGGTCAGCACTTTTTCTTCCGGCCTGGCTACTTTTGGTGCGGCCTGCGCCTTGCTCTCTTCTTCTGCTTTTGCTTTTGCTGCATTCAGACGGGCTTCTTCAGCCAGTTTTTCCTGCTGGCGCTTTTCGGCACGTTCGAGTTTCAGCTTTCTTTCTTTTTCACGTTCCTGCTCACGACGCGCCTGATCCGCACGCAGTTTTTCCAGCTCGGTCAGTTCGACCGGCTTTTCTGAAGGTTCATCGGTCGATGCCGTGTCAGCCACTTCCTGTTCGACCGGACGGGTGATGGTGCGCTTGCGGCGCACTTCAATAGACACCTTGTTGCGACCGGAGCCACTGACTTTTACTTCGCTCACTGACTTGCGTTTCAGCGCGATCTTGCGAGGCTTGGTAGCAGCATCAACGCTGCTATCCTTGCCATGCTGCCCTCTGAGGTAAGCCAGCAAAGTCATTTTGTCTGTATCCGATATCAATGAATCCGGCGAATCAATCGCCAGGCCCGCATCCTTTATCTGTTCGAGTAGACGTTCGACCGGTGTGCCAACGACACCTGCAAGTTGTTTTACTGTTACTTCAGCCATTTGTTATCTCAGTGATTAATCTCAGTGCTATGTCAGTCTTTATTACTTTTCTTCTGCCGAAACGGCTTCAGCAGCTTCGGCTTCAGCCTGCTCTGCTTCGGCAAACCATGGCGCACGTGCGGTCATGATCAGTTCCGAGGCACGAGTTTCATCCATGCCGTCGATTTCCATCAGCTCATCAACTGATTGTTCGGCCAGGTCTTCCATGGAACACACGCCTTTTACAGCCAGTGCGTTTGCCAGTTCAAGGTCCATGCCATCCATGTTCAACAGGTCTTCCTGAGGTTTGTTATTTTCCAGAACTTCTTCGGTCATGATTGCCTGCGTCAACAGGTAGTCGCTGGCGCGGTTACGCAGCTCGGCGACAATATCTTCGTCGAATTCTTCGATGGCCAGCAGTTCCGACTCGGGCACGTATGCAACTTCTTCGATGGTAGTGAAACCTTCCGCCACCAGAATCTCGGCCACTTCCGCGTCCACGTCCAGATGCTCGGTAAACACCTGAAGGTATTTAGCGCCTTCTTCAGCATTTTTCGCTTCGGCTTCCTGCTCGGTCATCACGTTAAGTTCCCAGCCGGTGAGTTCACTGGCAAGGCGGATGTTCTGACCACCACGACCAATCGCCATGGCAAGTTTATCTTCTTCAACTGCAATATTCATGCTGTTGGCTTCTTCATCAACCACCAGCGAAAGCACTTCAGCCGGTGACATGGCGTTGATCACGAACTGCGCAGGATCATCGTTCCATAAAATAATATCAACACGTTCGCCGCCGATTTCGTTAGACACCGACTGCACGCGTGAACCACGCATACCAACGCAGGCACCAACCGGATCGATGCGGCTGTCCAGGGCTTTCACAGAAATTTTTGCACGCGAACCGGGATCACGGGCACCGCCCAGAATTTCCAGCATGCCCTGATCAACTTCAGGTACTTCCAGCTTGAACAGCTCGACCAGGAATTCAGGTGCGGTACGGCTGATGAATAATTGCGGGCCGCGCGCTTCTGAGCGCACTTCTTTTAAGTAACCGCGCAGACGGTCGCCGGGGCGTACCGCTTCGCGAGGAATCATATCTGACTTGGGAATAAAGCCTTCAACGCCATTGCCCAGATCGACATAAACGTTGCCGCGCTCAACACGTTTTACCGTGCCCATCACCAGCGTGCCTTCCTGATCTTTATAGGCTTCGACATCACGCTCGCGTTCGGCTTCGCGCACTTTCTGCACAATGACCTGCTTTGCGGTCTGCGCAGCGATGCGACCGAATTCGACCGATTCAATCTGCTCTTCAACATAGTCACCAACCTGAATATCCGGCTCGTCTATCTGTGCAGCTTCCAGCGTGATCTCACCCAGCGGGTTTTCCATGGCTTCATCATTATCAATCACCAGCCAGCGACGGTAAGTATCGTAATCGCCGGTCTCGCGGTCGATATCAACTCTTACTTCGATATCTTTTCCGTTTTTCTTACGAGTTGCAGTAGCAAGCGCTGATTCGATGGCCTGAAAGATAATCTCTTTATCAACGCCTTTTTCGTTAGAAACGGCATCTGCAACGTAGAGAATTTCCTTGCTCATGATATGTAAACCTCAAATAATAACTATGTCTGAATAGCTAATGTTTATTAATAATTTCTAAAACTAAATTTATGTACTGAATACTGTTTTTAGTATTCAGGAACGATGCGCGCTTTATCGATAGCGCTCATCGGCAGCGTGAGTTCTTCTTCATCGGTCTCGATGGTCAGCGATTCTTCGCTGGCTTCCAGCAGACGACCTTTAAAATTGCGCTGGCCTTCCAGCGGCATCACGGTTTTCAATTTGACCAGTGAACCGGTAAAACGCTGAAAATCTTTCAGCCGGCGCAGTGGCCGGTCCATGCCCGGTGATGAAACTTCCAGATTAAACTGTCCGCTGACAGGGTCTTCAACATCGATCAGGGCGCTGATCTGGCGACTGACTGCCGAACAGTCATCAACCACGATGCCACCTTCAGAACCTTCCGGCTTATCGATATACAAACGCAACACACCGTGTTTCGGATTGGGAAAATGCTCGATCTCGATCAGCTCGAATCCCATGCCGCTTACCACCGGCTCAAATAATTCCCACAAATGTGTCTGATCACGTCTCATTTTTTCTAACAAACACCCGTGTTTATAAATTAAGTTTTCTGCAAAAACTTTTCTGGCAGTAACAAAAAGGCCCCGTAAACGGAGCCTTTCCAAAATTCCCGGCAATCGCTAAATACGCGACATTCCGTCTACATATAGCAACGCTACCAGGAAAAACAAATTTTGGTAGCGGGGGCAGGATTTGAACCTACGACCTTCGGGTTATGAGCCCGACGAGCTGCCAGACTGCTCCACCCCGCATCAACAAGACGCGAATATTACGGGCTTAGTCGATGAATTGCAAGGTGCTATTTCGAATAAAGAGAAAATATAGAAAAAAACTATCTATCCACAGATGAACGCAGATAAACACAGATGAAAGCTATTAATGGTAATAAGTTTCGTAGTGCTTAAATCCTGGTATTTTAATATGAATTAATCCGGGACGGTTTGACAAAACAATGCTCTAATCCGTGTTCATCTGTGGACAAAATTACTTTTAAATCAACTAAAAACCGAGACACAAAGCGACATCAATGCCGCAGGATAAAAGCCCAGCGCCAGGATAGCCAGACCGTTGGTACTCAGTGCAATCTGCATATCGCGACCGCATTCCAGCGGACGGGTGTCGACAGCATCGTCGAAATACATGACCTTGATAATGCGCAGGTAGTAGAAGATGCCGATGATGGAGAAGAACACCGCGATGATTGCCATCCATACCAGATCCACTTCGACCACGGCGGTCAGCACCGCCAGTTTTGCCCAGAAGCCGACTGTAGGTGGCACGCCCGCCATGGATAACATCAGCACCATCATGATGAATGCAAACCACGGACTGCGCTGGTTTAGCCCGGCCAGGTCGGTGATCTTGTCAGCTTCAAATCCCTGACGCGCCATCAACATGATGATACCGAAACCGCCCAGTGACATGATGGCGTAGGAAATGGTGTAGAACATGGCTGAAGAGTAACCTTCAGAGGTGCCGGCCAGAATGCCCAGCATGATAAAGCCAACGTGTGAAATAGTCGAATAAGCCAGCATGCGTTTCAGATTGGTCTGCGCAATAGCGATGATGTTGCCGACCGCCAGTGATAACACAGACAGCACGATAATCATCTGTTGCCAGTCGGCCTGCAGGCCGCCCAGTGCTTCCACCAGCAGGCGCATGATCATGGCAAAACCAGCCAGCTTTGGCGCAGTACCGATCAGTGCGGTAACCGCAGTCGGTGAACCGTGATACACATCCGGCATCCACATATGAAATGGCACCGCACCCAGTTTGAAAGCCAGCGCGACCACAATAAAGACCAGCGCAAAGATCAGACCGATTCTCTGTGCATTGCCTTCCTGCGATGTCTGCATAACGGCTTCTGCGATTTCGGATAATTGCAGGCTGCCTGACAGACCGTAAAGAATGGACATGCCGTACAGCAACATACCGGAGGCAATCGCGCCCAGTATGAAATATTTCATCGCGGCTTCCGAGGCGTTGCCGTTATCGCGGTTAAATGCTACCAGTGCGTACAGGCACAGCGACAGCAGTTCCAGGCCAAGATAAAGCATCAGCAGGTTGTTGGCTGACACCATCAGCATCATGCCGACAATGCTGAACAGGCCCAGCACATAAAATTCGCCTTTGAAAATATTGCGCGCCTGTAAATATTCCCTGGAATAAACAAACACACCAAAGCTGATAATGATGATGAACAGTTTCAGCGCATCGGCCATCGCGTCCTGCACGAACAGGTCGTTGAACGCCAGCATGCGTCCCTCGCTGGGATTATTCAATAACAGGAACAGCGCAACAAGCAGCGACAGCTGGGTCAGTACATAGGTCAGGTTCCTTTTTTCTGGCGGCAGAAAAACATCTACAATCAGGATCAGACAGGCCATCACCAGCAGAAAAATCTCCGGCAGTGCGATAGCAATATTTAGTGATTCAAGTGTCATTCTTATCTATCCAGTCTTATTCAATCGTTTACAGCGTGGCCACTACAGCCTGGCCACTACAGTTTAGAGGCCGCTATATGTTGCAGAAAGTTTTCTACCGTGGCGTGCATCACGTCGATAACCGGCGCAGGCCATAAACCCAGAACCAGAACCGCGACTGCCAGAATAGCCATGATGACAAACTCGCGTGAGTTCAGGTCTTTCAGCGCTCGCACACCGTCGTTGGCGATCTCGCCATAAAATACGCGCTTCACCATCCACAGGGTGTAAGCCGCGCCTAAAATAAGGGTTAATGCTGCGAGGAAGGCGTACCAGAAATTCGCCTGGAAGCTGGCAAGGATCACCATAAACTCACCAACAAAACCCGAAGTACCCGGCAGGCCGGCGTTGGCCATGGCGAAGAACACCGCAAAACCGGCAAATACCGGCATGGTATGAACCACACCGCCGTAAGCGCTGATCTCACGGGTATGCATGCGGTCGTACAGAACACCGATCATCAGGAACATCGCACCGGAAATAAAGCCGTGCGAAATCATCTGAATCATCGCGCCTTCTACCGCTAGTGCCGCACCGCCGCCGGCGGCATTGGCCGGGTCTTCCCAGATCTGGAACACCACAAACAAACCCAGTGTGACAAAACCCATGTGTGCGATAGAAGAATACGCCACCAGTTTTTTCATGTCGCGCTGCACCAGGGCAACAAAACCGATATAAACCACTGCCACCAGTGACATCAGGATAATCAACCAGTCAAGCGCCTGCGCTGCGTCCGGCGTAATCGGCATGCTGAAACGGATAAAGCCGTAACCACCGATTTTCAACATGATGGCCGCCAGTATCACCGAACCACCGGTAGGTGCTTCCACGTGCGCGTCAGGCAGCCAGGTGTGTACCGGCCACATCGGCACTTTCACCGCGAAAGCAGCGAGGAAAGCAAGGAAAATCAGAATCTGCTCGTTCAGCGTCAACGGCAGCGCATGCATATCCAGAATGGCAAAACTGCCGCCCTTGTAATACATGTAGATCAGCGCCACCAGCATAAACACCGAGCCGATAAAAGTATAAATGAAGAACTTGATAGTGGCGTAAACCCGGCGCTCGCCGCCCCAGACACCGATCAGGATAAACATCGGCACCAGCATCGCTTCCCAGAACACGTAGAAGAAAATTGCATCCAGCGCAGCAAACACCGCCACCATCAGACCTTCCATAATAAGGAAAGCGGCCAGATATTGCGCCGGTTTTTTCTTGATCACTTCCCAGCCCGCCAGCACTACCAGAATGGTGGTGAAGGTAGTAAGAATGATCAGCGGCATGGAGAAACCATCCACACCAAAATGATAATTGATATTAAACGCCGGAATCCAGGCATGCTTTTCAACAAACTGCATGGATGAAGTCGACGAATCAAAACCGGTGTACAGGCCGATGCTTAACAGAAAAGTCGCAACAGAAATAACCAGCGATAAAACACGCACACCATTGGCATCACCCTTATCACCAGACAGCAATACGGCGACACCGCCAATAATTGGCAGCCAGACGAGCAGACTTAATAGTGGTAGATCAGCAAACATGGGATTTCCTTGAAATCAATGAAAAATGAAAAGTGAAAAATGAAAAATCTTTCATTGTTTCAATTTCGTTTTTCGCTGCTAGTTTTTGTTTGTTATTTTTCATTTTTCATTTTTCACTTTTCATTGGCTTCAAACCGCCAGCCCAATCGCAAACAACATAAGCACCCCGACAATCATGGCAAATGCATAATGGTACAGATAACCTGTTTGAAGCTTGCGGCTTACGCCGGCAAACCAGCCAACCAGTCTGGCCGAGCCATTGACCAGCACGCCATCGATAAATTTCACATCACCGACCTGCCATAAACGACCGCCCAGTAAACGACTGCCTTTACCGAAGAAAGCAGCATTGAAATCATCGAAGTAATACTTATTGTCGAGCAGTTTGTAAATCGCACTGAAACGCTGTTTGGTGTTTGCCGCTATGCTCGGCTGCACCAGATAGATATACCACGCAGCGATAACACCGGAAGCTGCCAGATAGAGCGGCGGGTGACTAAAACCTTCTTCAACAAATGCCCACGCACCGTGGAAGTGTTTACCAACTTCTGCCAGGCCATTGTGGTGCTCGGCAATATAAACCGCGCTGCCAAAATAATCACCGAACAACATATCGCCGATGGTGAAACCGCCGATAAACACCGAAGGAATCGCCAGCAGAATCAGCGGCACAGTGACCACCCATGAAGGTTCATGCAGATGCTCTCTGGTGTGTTTGTCCATGCGCTCTTCACCGTGGAACACCATGAAGAACATGCGGAACGAATAAAACGCGGTAATGAACACGCCGGACAGAACAGCGTAATACGCCAGGTCACTGCCCGCAATATTTGAATGACGCACCGCTTCGATGATGCCGTCTTTGGAGAAGAAACCGGAAAAACCGGGGAAGCCGATCAATGCCAGCGAACCGACCAGTGAGGTCCAGTAAGTGATCGGCAGATATTTTTTCAGACCGCCCATCTTGCGCATGTCCTGTTCATGGTGCATGGCCATAATCACTGCACCGGCAGCGAGGAATAACAGCGCCTTGAAAAAAGCGTGTGTCATCAAATGGAACACAGCAGCAGAATAAGCCGAAGCACCCAGCGCCACGGTCATGTAACCCAGTTGCGACAGTGTGGAGTAAGCCACCACGCGTTTGATGTCGTTCTGCACGATACCGATCAGCCCCATGAGGAAAGCCGTCATGGCACCGATAACAATAATGAAACTCAGCGCCGCATCCGACAGCTCATACATCGGTGACATGCGTGTCACCATAAAAATACCGGCGGTAACCATGGTTGCGGCATGGATCAAAGCTGAAATCGGGGTCGGGCCTTCCATCGAATCAGGCAGCCAGACGTGTAACGGCATCTGTGCCGATTTACCCATGGCACCGACAAACAGCAGGATACAGATCACGCTGATCACGCTCCACTCGGTGCCGGAGAAAATACTCATGGTCTGCGCCGAAAGCTGCTCCGCCTGCGCGAACACTTCGTAATAATCCAGGCTACCGGTATACATCACCACGGCAGCAATACCCAGGATAAACCCGAAGTCACCAACACGGTTGACCAGGAACGCTTTCAGGTTGGCATACACCGCCGTCGGGCGCACCGACCAGAAACCGATCAACAAATACGAAACCAGACCCACCGCTTCCCAGCCGAAAAACAGCTGCAGGAAGTTGTTCGACATCACCAGCATCAGCATGGAGAAAGTAAACAGCGAGATATAGCTGAAGAAACGCTGGTAAGAATTAGTACCGGCAAGGCTTTCTTTCGGCCAGTTATGCAGATCGTCCGCCATGTAACCGATGGTGTAGATGTGAACCATCAGGGAAACACCGGTAACCACCGACATCATCATCACCGTCAGGTTGTCGACCAGAAAACCGATTTCAAAACGAATATCACCTGACACCATCCAGACATAAACCGATTCGTTATAAGCCGGCGCACCATTAAACACATGATGGTTGAGCGCAATCAGCGACAGGATGAAGGAAATGCCAACACCCAGAATGGTAACAGTGTGCGCACCTTTACGGCCGATCTGTGCGCCGAAGAAGCCGGCGATGATCGCGCCAAAAAGCGAAGCGAGTGGAATGGCAAGATATAAAATATCCATCAGGCTTATCCTTTCAGTGTGTCGAGGTCTTCGACATCAATGGTGTTGCGGTTACGGAACAACACAACAAGAATGGCAAGGCCGATGGCCGCCTCTGCCGCTGCTACCGTCAGAATAAAGAAGACAAACACCTGGCCAGCTGAATCATTCAGATAATGCGAGAAGGCAATGAAATTAATATTCGCCGCCAGCAGCATCAGCTCGATACACATCAGCAGCACCACAACATTTTTCCGGTTAAGAAAAATACCGGCCACACTGATGGCGAACAGAATTGCTCCCAGGGTTAAGTAACTGGTTAAACCGATCATTTCAGCACCTCGGCATCTGACTTGATAACTTTCAGGCGATCTGCACTCTTCACTTTAATCTGCTTCGACGGTGTCTGATATTTTGTTGTTGGTCGTCTACGCAGGGTCAGCGCGATAGCCGCGATAATCGCGACCAGCAGGATAATGGCGGCAATCTCAAATGCCAGCACATAATCAGTGTAAAGAATCTTGCCCAGTTCTTCGGTGTTACTGTATTCCGGCCCGTGCTGCACCGCATTATCCAGCGCCGCTGCACCCATCACATCCGGGCCAACCGGGCCGACCACATAAACCATGACCGCCAGCATCAAAAACGCAAACAGACCACCGATGGGAAGATAGGAGACAAAACCTTCGCGCATTTTGGCAACGTTGATGTCCAGCATCATCACCACAAACAGGAACAGCACCATCACCGCGCCAACATAAACCAGCACCAGCGTAATCGCCAGAAACTCTGCTTCCAGCATCAGCCAGATCGCCGAACAACTGAAAAAAGTCAGCACTAAAAACAGCGCAGAGTGCACCGGGTTTCTGGATGTCACCACGCCTAGTGCAGCCATGATAGTGGCACCGGCGAAGGCGAAAAATAAAAAATCTGTAATCGTCATTATTTCTGTAATCCTGATGCTGCACAATGAAAAATGAAAAATGAAAAATGAAAAATGAAAAACCTTTTCATTTCATAAATGCTGTGCTTTGTTTTTTGCCTGTTATTTTTCATTATTCATTTTTCGCTTTTCATTGCTTATCTTCGATAAGCCTAACGGTACGCCGCATCCGCCTGTTTATTAGCCGCAATTTCTGCCTCATATTTATCACCGATCTCAAGCAGTTTTTCCTTGGTCATAATCTGCGTGCCGTGTTCTTCAAAGTGGTATTCAAAAATATGCGTTTCCACGATGGCATCCACCGGGCAGGCTTCTTCACAGAAACCACAGTAGATGCATTTGAACAGATCGATATCATAACGCGTGGTGCGGCGTGTGCCATCTTCACGTTCTTCCGAATCAATGGTAATCGCCAGTGCCGGGCAAACCGCTTCACACATCTTGCAGGCAATGCAGCGTTCTTCGCCATTGGCGTAACGACGCTGTGCATGCAGGCCGCGAAAACGTGGCGACATCGGCGTTCTTTCTTCCGGGTACTGAACTGTAATCTTCGGTGCAAACAGGTATTTACCGGTAACGGCCAGCCCCTGCAACAACTCCCAGAAAGAAAAACTTTTAATAAAATGTTTTATAGCGCTCATATCGTTACCCCTACACCGCCCCTGTTGAAGCTGCCCATGGGCCAACTTCAGCCACGATCATCAGGCCTTCAACAAACAGCCAGACAATGGTTACAGGAATAAATACTTTCCAGCCCAGACGCATGATCTGGTCATAACGATAACGCGGGAAGGTGGCGCGGAACCAGAGGAAACAGAAAGCAAAGAAACACGCTTTGGCAAAAAACCAGAAGAAACTGCTTGCTCCCAGCCAGTGACCCGCCTCGACCAGACCTTCAAACGGTGACAACCAGCCACCGAGGAACAACAGCGCGGTCAGGGAAGAAATCAGAATAATGTTGGCGTATTCCGCGAGGAAGAACACAGCAAACGCCATGCCGGAATATTCCACGTGGAAGCCGGCGACGATTTCAGATTCACCTTCGGCGACATCGAATGGCGCACGGTTGGTCTCGGCCACACCGGAAATAAAGTAAACAAAGAACAGCGGCAGTAACGGCCAGATATACCAGCTGGACATACCACCCGCCTGGCCTTCGACGATGTCGCTCATGTTCAGACTACCGCTGGCCATGACCACGCCAACCAGAGCAAAACCCATGGCGATTTCGTAAGCCACAATCTGCGCGCCGACACGCAGCGAACTTAAAATCGCGTACTTGGAATTGGAGGCCCAGCCCGCAATAATCACACCGTACACGCCGATGGAAGTCAGCGCCAGCACGTAAAGCAGGCCGGCATTGACATCGGTCAGCACCACGCCACGGTCGAACGGAATCACCGCCCAGGCGGCAAGTGCTGGCATAATCGCCAGTACCGGCGCGATCAAAAATAAATATTTGTCTGATTTGGTCGGGATGATGACTTCCTTGAACAGCAGTTTCATCGCATCTGCTATCGGCTGCAACCAGCCACGCGGACCAACCCGGTTAGGCCCGATACGAATCTGCATATAACCGATGATCTTGCGCTCGGCGTAAGTAATGTATGCCACACAGATCATCAACGGCACCAGAATCAGAATGATCTTGCCGAGAATCAGCAACAGGGTCTGCCAGTCGGCCGGGAACCAGTTCCAGATTTCCAGCCCGGTGGTCAACAGGTTATCTATCATCTCGTTCATGCGCCAACTGCCTCTGAAGTCAGAGCTTCAATACTTACCTCGGCAAACGCCGCGCCGAGCAAATCATTGCCTTCAACGGCCAGCGGAATCCAGGCTGACGCATCAGGAATCGAATCATCGATCACCAGGTTCAACGCCGCGCTGTTATCGCCCTGCTTCACCGTCACCGCCGATGCCGCGCTCACACCGAGACGTTCGGCTTCAGCGCTATTCAAACGCACACACATGGACTGCGCATCTACCGTACGTTGCAGCGCATCGGCACGGCGCACGACAGCATCCACCGCGTACATCGGTACATCAGATGCACGGTGCAAACCATCAGCAACGCTGACATCAACATCGCTCACCGCTGCGCCGGTCATGTTGGATAATTCAATGCTTTCACACTGCGAGCGCACTTCGTTTTTCACATCCTGCGATGACATAAATTCAAAACCGTCAACACCACTCAGGTTGCCCAGTACGCGCAGGATTTTCCATGCTGGTCGTGATTCGCCTTTCGGTGAAACCACACCTTTGAAACTTTGCCACAAACCTTCAGCATTGACGTAAGTGCCGGACGTTTCCATGAAACTCGCCGCCGGCAACAGCACGTCAGCAACTTCTTTTAATGAAGCCGAGTTATAAGCAGAAACCGAGACCACAAAATCGCTTTCGTCCAGCATCGCCAGCAGGGCTTTGGCATTGGCCGCATCGGTGTCCGGCTCGATATTCAGCAGCAGACAGGCAGCCAGTTTTTCGCCATACAGTTCTTCAATATTTTTACCCACAGGCACATCTTCCGTCGCACCCGCTGTACCACGATGCGGCACCGCGCCAGCCAGCCAGGCACCGGCAGCATTCGCGCCATCAGTAAGATAGCCCAGGCGACTGCCAGTCTGTTTGGCGATGTCTTCAGCCAGTGCGCGCAAGGCTGAGAACTGCGGGTGCAGCTGCGCGATGTTGCCGAGCAAAACGGTGGCTGATTCAGCATCGTTTAACTGCTTGGCGATGGCTTTGTGGGTATCGTTGACTGCAGCTTTCGCCAGGTTTTCCGGCACGGCATCAGCGCTTAACTGATGCGCAGCCGCCGCGATAGCCGCCAGTTCGTTGACCATCTGCTGTTGCGCCACAGCGATATTACTGGCCACCGGATAATTAAATTCATAAGCACGCGGGTTCACAAACGAGATAGCCGCATTGTTATTCACCGCTGCCTTACGCAGACGTAAATTGGCGATGGGCTGTTCCTTGCGCACATTGGAGCCGATCAATAAAGCGGCGTTTACTGTTTCCAGCTGCTCAATGTTCTGACCCAGCCACGGCATCACCGGCGCGGTATCCTGATCAGAAAAATCTGACTGCCGCAGGCGGTGGTCGATATTGCCACTGCCCAGCACGCGCATTAATTTTTGTGTGAGGTATTGCTCTTCCAGCGTGGCGTTGGCAGACACCAGTGCTGCCATCTCGGTGATAACCGGTGCGGCAACTTCGGTTTCAGCATCGCCTTCCGCTTCTGCGCTTATGCCGGTATCGTCGCTGGCTTCTTCTGAAGCTTCGGCTTTCTCAGCCGCTTCCTGGGCCGCCAGCATTTCAGCCCTGGCATCAGCCACAGCCTTGAATTTATCCGCCACCAGCTGCAACGCTTCGTCCCAGCCAGCACTGTGCCACTGACCGTCACGCCTGATCATCGGTGTGGTCAGGCGGTCAGTCGTGTCAACCCCTTCGTAACTGAAGCGGTCACGGTCAGACAGCCAGACTTCGTTGATGGCTTCGTTTTCGCGAGGCACCACGCGCACGATTTCACTGCGCAGGGTGTGTACATAAATATTTGAACCGATGCAGTCATGCGGCGCGATGGTTTTATGCTGCACCATCTCCCAGGCGCGACCTTTGAAGCGCGAAGGTTTGGCGGTGAGCGCACCCACCGGACAGACATCAACCGCGTTGCCCGACATCTCGGAGTTAACACACTCATCGACGAAAGTAGTAATCAGGGAATTCTCGCCGCGACCAGTCATACCCAGTTCACGGATGCCGGCAATCTCACGACCGAAACGTACACAACGTGTGCAGTGAATGCAGCGCGTCAGTTCGGTAGCAATCAGCGGGCCGATATTTTTATCGAAAGCCACGTGTTTGACTTCGTAAAACTCCGACTCGGAACGGCCATAAGCCACGGCCACATCCTGCAATTCACACTCACCGCCCTGGTCACAGATGGGGCAGTCCAGCGGGTGATTGATGAGCAGAAACTCCATGACTGATTGCTGCGCGTCTTTCGCTACCTGTGAATGCGTGTGCACCACCATGCCGTCCATCACCGGTGTGGCACAGGCGGGCAACGGCTTCGGTGCTTTTTCGACTTCGACCAGACACATGCGGCAATTGGCCGCAATCGCCAGTTTTTTGTGGTAACAGAAACGCGGCACCTTGATGTTGTGCGCGTCGGTCACTTCGATCAGCATCGCGCCTTTCGGTGCCTGCACTTCTTTGCCATCGACCGTGATGGTGACCATGTCTTCAGTTGTGTTTTTGGTGTCTGACATTATGCGGCCTTCACCATGCTGTGTTTATGTTCGACGTAGTATTCAAATTCTGCGCGGTAATGCTTGATGAAGCTGCGTACCGGCATTGCTGCCGCGTCGCCCAGGGCGCAGATGGTACGGCCTTCGATCTTGCTGGCGACATCATCGAGTTTATCGATGTCGGCCATGGTGCCCTTGCCTTCGATAATGCGTGTCAGCATGCGGTACAGCCAGCCGGTGCCTTCGCGGCATGGCGTACACTGGCCACAGGACTCTGAAAAATAGAACTGCGAAAGGCGGCGTAATACCTTGACCATGTCGGTGGTCTCGTCCATCACGATGACCGCGCCGGAACCCAGCATCGAGCCGGCTTCAACGATGGAATCATAATCCATATTGGTCTGCATCATGATATCGCCGGGCACCACAGGGACTGAAGAACCACCGGGAATCACGGCTTTTAATTTGCGACCGTCTTTCACGCCGCCGGCCATTTCCAGCAGATCAGCAAACGGGGTGCCCATCGGAATCTCGAAGTTGCCCGGATTATTGACATGACCCGAGATAGAAAACAGTTTCACACCGCCGCTGTTGGGAATACCCAGGTTCTGGAACCACTCACCGCCGTTGCGCATGATGGCCGGAATCGAAGAAAGCGTTTCGGTGTTATTGATGGTGGTCGGCTTGCCATACAGGCCAAAGTTGGCCGGGAAAGGCGGCTTGAAACGCGGCAGGCCGCGCTTGCCTTCCAGCGAGTTCAACAGCGCGGTTTCTTCACCACAGATGTACGCACCCGCACCCAGTGAAGCGTGCAGATCAACGCACACCTCAGTGCCTAGAATATTGTCGCCCAGCAGGCCTTGCTCGTAGGCTTCTTTCAATGCCTGCTTGAAACGGATCGCCGGCTCGTCCATAAACTCGCCGCGCATGTAGTTGTAACCGGCAGTCGCGCCCATGGCGTAACAGCCGATGGCCATGCCTTCGACTAAAGCGTGCGGGTTGTAACGTAAAATTTCGCGGTCTTTGCAGGTGCCCGGCTCCGATTCGTCCGAGTTGCACACCAGGTATTTTTGTACTGGTGCGGTACGTGGCATAAAGCTCCATTTCAGGCCGGTGGGAAAACCCGCGCCGCCACGACCACGCAGGCCGGATTTCTTGATCTCTTCGACCACGTCTTCCGGCGGAATTTTTTCTTCAAGAATTTTTCGCCACGCCTGATAACCACCGACTTTCAGGTAGTTTTCATACGACCAGGGTTCATCCTCAAACTGCAGGGTAGCAAAACACACCTGCTCGTTGCGGGTATTCACCTCTGGTTTGGTGCTGGTAGCCTTAGTGGCAGGTTTTACTTTATTACCGGACATAGAACCAATTACTCCAGACCATCGAGAATCTCATCGACTTTTTCAGGCGTGAGATTTTCATAGTAAACGTGGTTGACCTGCATCATCGGGCCACCGGCACAGGCTGCAAGACACTCTTCTTCTTTTTTCAGATAGATGCGACCGTCTTCGGTGCTCTCACCGATTTTGATATTCAGTTTTTTCTCGACGTGATCGACAATGGTCTGCGAGCCCATCAGCATGCAGCACACGTTGGTGCAGATGGCGACATTATTACGCGCAACCGGCTTCATTTCATACATGGAATAAAAGCTGGCAACCTCATACACTTCGATTTGTGCCAGGCCCAGATAATCGGCCACCGCTTCCATCAGCTCTTTGGTGAGAAAGCCTTTGTTCTCGTGCTGCACCACGTTGAGCGCACCCAGCAGTGCAGATTTTTTCTGGTCGGCGGGAAAGTGGCTCAACAGCTCGTCGATCTCTTCGCGAGCGTGTGCGGACAATTCTGTTTTTTCGATGCTTTCAGTAGTCATTATCGGTCAATCTCGCCAAACACAATATCCTGCGTACCTATTATCGCCACCACGTCAGCCAGCATGTGACCACGCGCCATCTCATCCATGGCGGACAGGTGGGCAAAACCGGGCACGCGCACTTTCAGGCGGTAGGGTTTGTTGGCACCGTCAGAAATCAGGTAGCAGCCGAACTCGCCCTTGGGGTGCTCGACTGCGGCATAAGCCTCGCCCTCGGGCAGGCAGAAACCTTCGGTGAACAGTTTGAAGTGGTGAATCAGCGATTCCATGTCCGACTTCATTTCTTCGCGTTTTGGTGGCGCGATTTTATGATTGTCGGTAAGAATAATGCCGTCGTTTTTACGCAGCCAGTCGATGCACTGCTTGATGATACGGTTGGACTCGCGCATTTCCTGCACACGCACCAGATAACGGTCGTAACAGTCGCCGTTGGTGCCGACCGGAATATCAAAATCCAGCTTGTCATAAACTTCGTAAGGCTGTTTCTTGCGCAGATCCCAGGCCACGCCGGAACCACGTAACATCGGGCCGGTGAAACCCAGCGCTTTGGCGCGCTCCGGTGACACAATGCCGATATCGACGGTGCGCTGTTTCCAGATACGGTTATCGGTGAGCAGGGTTTCATACTCGTCAACATAAGCCGGGAAGCGTTTGGTAAAGTCTTCCAGGAAATCCAGCAGTGAACCCTGACGATTCTGGTTTAATTTATCAACCTTGCGCTGGCTGCTCCATTTGGATTTTTCGTACTGCGGCATGCTGTCCGGCAGGTCACGCGCGACACCGCCGGGGCGATAGTAAGTGGCGTGCAGACGCGCACCGGAAACGGCTTCATAGGCATCCATCAAATCTTCACGCTCACGGAAAGCGTAAAGGAACATGGTCATGGCACCAACGTCGAGCGCGTGGGTGCCGATCCACAACAGGTGGTTGAGGATGCGGGTGATTTCGTCGAACATGACGCGGATGTACTGCGCGCGCTCCGGCACGTTGATGTTCATCAGCTTTTCCATGGCCAGCACGTAACCGTGCTCGTTGCACATCATGGAAACGTAATCGAGCCGGTCCATGTAACCGATGCTCTGGTTGTACGGTTTGGATTCGGCCAGCTTTTCGGTGGCACGATGCAGCAGACCGATATGCGGGTCAGCGCGTTCGATGACCTCGCCGTCCATTTCCAGCACCAGACGTAATACGCCGTGTGCCGCGGGATGCTGCGGGCCAAAGTTAAGAGTGTAATTACGAATTTCAGGCATCTGTCTTCTCCGCCTCTGCAGACGCTTCTTCCGGGCCATTAAAACGCCCGTCATCACGGATCACCCGCGGCACAAGAACGCGCGGTTCGATGGTCACCGGCTGGTAGACCACGCGCTTTTGCTGCTCGTCATATTTCATTTCAACATGGCCGATCAGCGGGAAATCTTTACGGAACGGATGGCCGACAAAGCCGTAGTCGGTCAGGATGCGACGCAGGTCCGGGTGGCCTTCAAAAATAATGCCGTACAGGTCGAACGCTTCGCGCTCATACCAGTTGGCAGCAGGCCATAGTTCGATTACTGAAGGCACCACCGGTACCGCTTCACTGTCACAATACACGCGAACGCGCAGGCGATGATTAAGCGTCACCGACAGCAGGTGGTATACCACGGCAAAGCGTGGTCGACCTGAGTTAGTCGGTTCGATATCCTCACCAAAACGCAAACGCGCACTGGTGGCAGGTTCGACACCACGGCTAAAACCGGTGTTGGTGCTTGACTCTGTCTCCCACTCTACCGCACCGTATTCAGAGTAATCCACGCCGCAGATGTCGGTCAGCTGGTCAAAATCCAGCGCGGCATCGTCACGCAAAGTGGTAAAAACCGCCAGCGCGTCTTTCGGCATTACTTCGATAGTCACTTCACCGTAAACATCATTCTGCACCACAACATTTGACTGTAGCTGCGATGAAAATGTGCTGGCCAGTGCCTGGGATAATTCCTGAACATTCATATAAACAAAACCGGCCCTAGGTCAAGGTCACATCCCGATGTCTCACGGGCGAGATATAGTCGTCGTCACCCTCGACAGGTTGACGGGCGATGGTATTAGTGCGATGGATTTTACTCTGCAGCTGCAGAATGCCGTAAAGCAGCGCTTCGGCTGTTGGCGGACAACCCGGCACGTAGATATCGACCGGTACGATACGGTCACAGCCACGCACCACAGCATAGGAATAATAATAATAACCGCCGCCGTTAGCGCAGGAGCCCATGGAGATAACCCAGCGCGGCTCGGCCATCTGGTCGTAAACTTTACGCAGCGCGGGAGCCATTTTGTTGGTCAGCGTGCCGGCCACGATCATCACGTCGGACTGACGCGGGCTGGGGCGGAACAACATACCGAAGCGATCCAGATCATAGCGCGAAGCGCCGGCCTGCATCATCTCCACCGCGCAACAGGCCAGACCAAAGGTCACCGGCCACATTGAACCGGTGCGCGCCCAGTTGATCAGTTTGTCAGCCGAAGTGGTGACAAAACCTTTGTCTAAAACACCTTCTATTCCCATTCCAGCGCTCCTTTTTTCCACTCATAGATAAAGCCGATGACCAGGATACCAAGAAACACCGCCATCGCCAGCAGGCCGAAGGTGCCAATGGTATCGAGCGCAACCGCCCACGGGAAAAGAAACGCAATCTCAAGATCAAAGATGATGAACAGAATGGCAACCAGATAGTAACGCACGTCAAACTTCAAACGCGCATCTTCGAAAGCTTCGAAGCCACACTCGAACGGGGAGTTTTTAGCCGGATCCGGCTTCGATGTTGCCAGCACAAACCCACCAACGAACATCGCTCCAACACCAACCATCATGCCAATGGCAAGAAAAATCAATACTGGCAAATAATTTTCGAGCATATCGTAAACCCTTTGGTTATAACGCCTGCGAGCGGTAGCTTCTCAAAAACCACCATCACATTGCAAGCGCTATAAAAGCATTTTTATGATTGCATCCGGCATCATGTTTATAGTTTTTACGTCGATTCCCTGCAACGCCTTAGTTATTTGGTGCCGATGGCCGGAGTCGAACCGGCACAGCTTTCGCCACTACCCCCTCAAGATAGCGTGTCTACCAATTCCACCACATCGGCTAGATTTTTAATCAGCCCGCACAGGGCTGGTAGCACCTACTCAGCCGGCGCGGGCACATCTGCTGGTGGCACATCCAGCACTGAAGAGTCTTCTCCAACAGGTGCTGGCGGTACAAGCCCTTCCGGTGCGGGGACACCTTCGGCAGGAACTCTGGTTGTTGTTATTTCTGAGGCCGGCGCAACCAGCGCGTCCATCACACTGTCAGTCTGCACGTCACGATTGGAAGCCAGGTAAGCCAGCAACAGGCTGTTCAGGAAAAAACCTATTGCAAAAATTGCTGTGGTTTTACTTAAAAAGTTGGCGGAACCCGAGGCACCAAAAACACTGCCGGCACCACCACCGCCGCCACCGCCACCAAAAGCCGCACCCGCCGAAGCGCCCGCGCCTTTTTGTAAAAGCACCAGCGTAATTATGCCCAGTGATAAAACAACATGCAAAACAAGAAGAATAATATCCACTAAATAAACCCGTCTAATCCAATCTTATAACAAACTATACCGAATTATTCGGCAACCTGACAAATCGCCAGAAAATCTTCAGCTTTCAGCGACGCACCGCCGATTAAACCGCCATCAATATCAGCCTGACCAATCAGCTCCTTTGCGTTGCCAGGGTTCATGCTGCCGCCGTACAGAATACGCAGACCTTCGGCAACACCGGCATCCAGTGCAGCGATTTTGCCACGGATGAAAGCGTGCACATCCTGCGCCTGCTCAGGTGTTGCCACCTTACCGGTACCGATTGCCCACACAGGCTCATACGCGATAACGCCGTCAGCCAGCGCAGCAACGCCTTCTAAATCGATAACCGCGTCGATCTGACGCGCGCAAACATCATTGGTAACACCGGCTTCACGCTCTTCCAGGGTTTCACCAATGCAAAAAATAGGTTTGATGCCGTTACGGCGCGCGGCCGCAAAGCGTTTTGCTACCAGCTCGTCTGATTCACCATAAAGCGCACGGCGCTCAGAGTGGCCAACAATGGCGTATTCACAGCCAACGTCTTTCAACATGTCAGCGGAAATCTCGCCGGTAAAAGCACCTTTGTCTTCATCACAGACATTCTGTGAGCCGACCTTGATCGCCGAGCCATCAGCCATGCCGGATACGCGTGGAATGTATACCGCCGGAGGACACACTACTACTTCAGCTTTTGTTACCGAAGCCATGCCGTCTTTGATACCAGCAATTAATTCTTTCACAGATTCACTGGAACCGTTCATTTTCCAGTTGCCAGCTACCATCACCTGACGCATTACGTTCTCCAACCATGTTTTAAAAAAGGCAGTGAAGGATACCTGTCGGCACCCAATAAATCAATATTGCAGACGGGTATTTTACAGGGAAAATGGGAGTTGGCAGTTGGCAGTCGGCAGTTATCAGTTAAAAGCTAACATCTAAACCATGAGATTCAGCCAGGGAAGAATCAAATAGCCTTGATTTTTTAAGGGACTTTAATTGGAGATAGTTTTTGATCTTAAACTTTTACTGCCAACTGATAACTGCAAACTTTTGTCACTCAAGCCGCTTCAGCAGCCTGAGTAACCTGCGCTGCGATGTCATTCGCCAGCTGTGAGACCAGCAGCTCGTCCTCACCTTCGACCATGACACGGATCAGCGGCTCGGTGCCGGACGGACGCAATAATACACGGCCACGACCATTCAGTTTTGTTTCCGCCTGTTTCACCGATTGCTGCACCACGGCAGATTGCATGGGATCGGCATTACCGGTCAGCGGCACGTTGATCATCACCTGTGGAAACTGGCTCATGCCGGATTTCGCCTGATGCAGGCCAATACCTTCCTGAATCAGATACGCCAGCACCTGCAGGGCGGAAACGATGCCGTCACCGGTGGTGGTTCGATCCAGACAGATAATATGCCCGGAAGACTCACCGCCGATTTTCCAGTTATTTTTGTTCAACATTTCCAGCACGTAACGGTCGCCAACATTGCTGCGCTCGAAACCCAGACCTAATTCTTTCACCGCAATTTCCATACCCAGATTGGACATCAGGGTACCGACGATGCCGCCAATATCTTCACCCTGCTGCAAACGTGAGCGCGCGATGATGTACAACAGCACATCGCCATCGACCACTTCACCGTGATTATCAACCATCAGCACACGGTCGCCGTCGCCATCAAACGCGATACCAAGATCAGCACCTTCGACTTTCACCCGGGTAACCAGGTGCGCAGGATCGGTGGAGCCGCACTGGTAATTAATATTCAAACCATCGGGCTGATCACCGATGGCTATCACATCTGCGCCCAGCTCGGTAAACACTTTCGGCGCGATGTCGTAGGTTGCACCGTTAGAGCAGTCCAGCACAATTTTCAGACCGTTTAAACGGATATTCATCGGGATGGTAGCTTTGCAGGCCTCGATATAACGCCCGTCTGCATCACCGACACGGCGCGCCTTGCCCAGCTTTGCAGAATCGACGATCTCCATCTCCGCCTCAAACATTTCCTCAATAGCATGCTCAACTTCGTCGTCCAGTTTTTCACCCTGCGCAGAAAAGAATTTCAGACCGTTGTCGTAATAAGGATTATGCGAGGCACTGATGACGATGCCGGCAGAGGCACGCAAGGTTCTGGTGAGATAAGCAATGCCCGGGGTTGGCATCGGACCCAGCAGTTCGATATCAACACCTGCGGCAGACAGGCCCGCTTCCAGCGCTGATTCAAACATATAACCTGAAATACGCGTATCTTTACCAATGACAACTTTTTTATTGCTGCCATTTTTCTGAGAGGCCAGCACACGACCAACGGCCCAGCCCAGCTTGAGCACTTTTTCCGGGCTCATCAAGCCTGTACCAACCTTGCCGCGAATACCGTCTGTACCAAAATATTTTTTCGTCATTATTACACTCTAATCCTTATTCCTGAAAACCTTAACTCTTCTCGAAGTATAGTCAAAAACACCGGTTTATTTAGGCCACCGCCCCACATATTTTTAACGCTTTAGCTCCGGGGATGGCTCCGGGGCTTAACTTTGGGGTCAGAGTCAATTCAACAGGAGCAAGGCCGAATCAGCATTACTGCCGGTAATCAATTGACTCCGCCCCCTGCCCATTATCCCTGCTCGCTCAGGCAACAGCCTCACTTAACTTTAAAGCATCACAGGTTTGCGCTACATCATGCACCCGGAAAAAACGCGCACCTTTCTGATAGGCGATAGCGGCCGCTGTCGTGCTGGCGACCAGCCGCTGATCGACCTCGCGACCGAGCAACATGCCGAACATGCTTTTTCGGGAAACACCCACCAGCACCGGATACGGCATGGCACAGAAGCGCGGCATTTCTTTTAACAGAGACAGGTTGTTTTCCAGGCTTTTACCAAAACCAAAACCCGGATCGATAATGATGTTTTTTTTGCTGATACCAGCATCGATACAGGCATCGGCACGCATCGCCAGATACTGGCTGACTTCAGCGACCACGTCCTGATATTGCGGGTTGTCCTGCATGGTTTCTGGCTCACCCTGTTTGTGCATCAGACAAACCGGCACATCAAACTCGGCGCACACCGCCAGCGCACCATCGGCACACAATGCATTTACGTCATTCACCATGCTGGCTCCGGCGGCCAGCGCTTCACGCATGACCTGGGGTTTACTGGTATCGATGGAAATAGCGACATCCGAGTGCTGACGGATTTTTTCGATAACGGGAATGACGCGCGCCAGCTCTTCATCCAGAGAAACCATGACCGCACCGGGGCGCGTTGACTCGCCACCGATATCGATGACTTGCGCGCCCTCCTGCTGCATTTGCAGGGCACGTTGCAGCGCCTTGTCCAGCTGATCAAATTCACCACCGTCAGAAAAGGAATCAGGCGTGACGTTTAGAATACCCATCACAACCCAGTGGTTCGAGCGGATTTTATTGAAGAGTTTTTGCATTGAAAAAGTTGGCAGTTGGCAGTTGGCAGTTGGCAGTTGGCAGTTGGCAGTTGGCAGTTGGCAGTAAAAGCTTACAAAAAATGAATAAAAAAAACCGAAGAAAACTCCGGTTTTTTTAAACTTTTTACTGCAAACTATCTTTTAATGCTGTCCGGCAGGCCCACCGATAGTGCCATCACCCGAATCTTTTTTCGCCTGGGCATCCGGGGTAGAACTGCTGGTGGTACTGTCATCGTCATCATCCAGATCAACCCAGTCCTTTGGCGCTGGCACAGGCTCGCCCGCCATCAACGCATCAATCTGATTAGCGTCAATGGTTTCATATTTCATCAGCGCATCGGTCATTGCATGCAATATATCAATGCGTTCTTTCAGAATATTTTCGGCACGCTCATAGTTTGTATCGATCAGGCTGCGAATTTCTTCGTCGATAATACGCGCGGTATCATCACCCAGATTTTTATGCTGCGTCACCGAGCGACCAAGGAAAACCTCACCCTCGTCTTCAGAATAAGCCAGCGGCCCAAGGCGATCCGACAGACCCCACTTGGTCACCATGTTGCGCGCGATTTCAGTGGCACGCTCAATATCGTTTGAAGCACCGGTGGTCACACTGTCCTTACCGTAGATCAGCTCTTCGGCGATACGGCCACCAAACAGGCTGGAGATCTGACTTTCCAGATGTTTCTTGCTAAGACTGTAACGATCCTCTTCCGGCAGGAACATGGTCACACCCAGCGCACGACCGCGCGGAATGATACTGACCTTATAAACCGGATCATGCTCAGGCACAATACGACCAACGATGGCATGCCCGGCTTCGTGGTAGGCAGTAAGCTTTTTCTCTTTCTCAGACATCACCATCGAGCGGCGTTCGGCACCCATCATGATTTTGTCTTTGGCGCGCTCGAAGTGCGACATATTAACGGTCTTGCTATTTTCACGCGCAGCAAACAGTGCTGCTTCGTTCACCAGATTCGCCAGATCCGCACCGGAGAAACCGGGCGTACCACGCGCAATAATTGCCAGCTTCACATCAGTCGCTTCCGGTACTTTACGGATATGCACTTTCAGAATCTGTTCGCGGCCACGAATATCCGGC
>WFOC01000100.1 GCA_015488295.1 Gammaproteobacteria bacterium | reverse complement strand
TATGCACAATGCTGACCACCGCGGCAACCGGGCCGATGGCATTGGCCACATCGTTCGAACCGTGGGCGAAGGCCATGGCGCAGGCAGTGACAATCATCAGGACACCGAACACGCGCTCGACATTGGTGAAATGGAATTTCTTGTCTTTCTTGGGGTCAAGCTTGATCTTGCTGACAAACGATTTGCCGATCATCATGATAACGATGCCGACGATGAAAGCATAAAAATATTGCTCCGTCGTCGAAAGGTGCAGGCCGACATGCTTCAGCCCCTTAACCAGCGTCACCAGCGCGATAATAAAACCGACCAGGAAGATGTAATACGGCACATATTTTTTGGCATTTTCAAACGGATTGTCTGTATCCAGAATCAGACCCTGCACACTGCGAAACAACATGAACGCGATAAAACCGGCAAGCACAGGCGATACCACCCAGCTGGCAACGATGAAACCGACTTTTTCCCAGTGCACCGCTTCAACACCAATACCGACCATGGCAAAACCAACGATGGCACCAACAATAGAGTGCGTCGTCGAAACCGGCCAGCCGTTACGGGAAGCAATTAACAGCCAGATACCCGCCGCCAGCAAAGAAGCCAGCATGCCATAAAGTAACAATTCGGGGTTTGCCGATAATAAATCCGCATCGACGATGCCTTTGCGGATGGTTTTGGTCACCTGGCCACCGGCAAGGATGGCACCGGCAAATTCGAAAACAGCGGCAATCATCACCGCCTGCTTGATAGTTAAGGCTTTGGAGCCCACCGATGTTGCCATTGCATTGGCTACATCATTCGCACCAATACCCCAGGCCATGAACAGGCCGAAAACTGCGGCCAGGATAAGAAAAACTGTACCGTACTGCGCAATAATATCCACAAATTTCCCCTACCTTGCCAGCATTAACTGTAAACGACTTCCCACTCCCTGAGACTTATCTGCTATCTCGCCCGTGCCTTCGATGATCTTGTATAAAAACATCACTTCAATGGGCGGTAGCTCATTTTCGATTTTAAATATCTTTGCGCGAATCGCCGACTGCAGATTATCAGTCTGGCTCTCAATATCATCCAGCTTGGTAATCATGTCAGTAACAATCTGGATTTCCTGACCACTGAACCCGGTTTCGACCAGCTCATCCAGCTCGTTAATAGCTTTTCTGGCCTGCTTGCAGGCCGCCACGCAACGCGCAACAAAACGGATGTAATCTTCATGAATGATTTCGGGCAGGGTCATGTGACGACCAACGATGGTGCCCGCAATATCTTTCGCCTGATTGGCGATGCGATCCTGCATCAGCAGCACTTCCAGCAGATCCTGGCGTGATACCGGCATAAACAGACCATTGGGCATGTTCAGGCGCAATTCTTTTTTCAGCACGTCAGCTTCCTGCTCCATGCCCGAGATAAGCTGCTGACGCTTGGCAACCTCATCCCATTCCTCATTGATAACCGCGTTGAACAGGGGAATTAATTCAGAAGCACAGGCATAGACTTTCGACATATGCTTTTGCAGGGGACTGACAGGTGAACTGCCAAAAATACCACCCATATAACCACCTTTGGCCATCTTCTTTCTCCCCCGGCACTATTGCTCGGCTACTCTTTTGGACTTTAAATTTTTAGCGCATTGTAATAACTTCGTCACAAAAGAACAGCTTTTTTTTGCTTTATTTTTAAAATAGTTTTAACGTCTTGATATGCCTACCAATAGCCGCCAGAAAATACCCGATTTCAAATCTCTGATCCAGCAACTTTTGAGCACACCCTCTATTAGCTGCACCTCACCGGCTATCGATCAGGGTAATTTGCACGTCATTGAACTGCTGGCTGACTGGTTTGAAGCGCTCGGTTTTCACTGCGAAATACAGCCTCTCGATGAAACAAAAAACAAGGCCAACCTGATCGCCACCGCCGGCCTCGGTGACAACGGTCTGGTGCTGGCCGGTCACACCGACACCGTGCCCTGTGATGAAAACCGCTGGCAGGTGGAGCCGTTTGGTCTCACTGAAAAAGACGGACGCTTTTATGGTCTGGGTAGCTGCGACATGAAATCGTTTTTTGCAGTCATCATCGAAGCGCTGAAAACCATCGACCTTCAGCAATTACAGCAGCCATTAATTATTCTCGCCACCGCCGACGAAGAAACCAGCATGGCCGGTGCCAAAGCCATCGCCCGTCAGGCACAGGCGTTCGGCCTCAACAGGGCACGTTACGCGGTGATCGGCGAACCCACAGACATGCGCCCGGTACGCATGCACAAGGGCATGATGATGGAGTCCATCCAGCTCACCGGTCAGGCCGGCCATTCCAGCAACCCGGCGCTGGGCAACAACGCACTGGAAGCCATGCACAAGGTCATCAGCGAACTGTTGCGCTGGCGCGAAGAACTGCAAAGCACATATAAAAACCCTTTGTTTGAAGTACCGGTGCCGACCATGAACCTGGGCCACATCCACGGCGGCGACAACCCCAACCGCATTTGCGGCAGCTGTGAATTGCAGATCGACATTCGCCCTCTGCCAGGCATGGAGATCAGCGATCTGCGTGCAGAAATGCAGCAGCGTTTAAAACGGGTATTACAGGAGACCGGCGTGCAGTTCAAAACCGAAGCGCTGTTTGACGGCGTGAACGCCATGGAAACAGATAAAAATGCCGAACTGGTTCAACTGGCAGAAAAGATGACGCAGTCCGAATCACAGGTGGTGGCATTCAGTACCGAAGCCCCCTTTTATAATGCCATGGGTTTGCAGAGTATTGTCATGGGGCCGGGCAGCATCCGCCAGGCACACCAGCCGGATGAATACATCGAGATGAAGGCTCTGCAGCCGGCGGCGGAGATCATCCGGCAACTGATCGAGCACCATTGTTGTTCAAATCAAGTTTAAACGACACCTGCATGACCCGGAGGCTTAGGGGCTGTTGCTATTGAATGATCGCAAACTGCCAGGAGGGGAAGTTGGCAGTTTGCAGTCGGCAGTTATCAGT
>WFOC01000099.1 GCA_015488295.1 Gammaproteobacteria bacterium | reverse complement strand
TCGTTTTGACATAATACTTAATTCTTTATTTTTTGATAAAACTAAAAATGGTTTAACCACCGAGGCGCGGAGCTGCAGAGAAAACAATTAACATGTTTTTAATCTCTGCACCTCCGCGCCTCGGCGGTTAAGTTACGACTTTATTTGTCGTCCTTTTCTTTCACTTCCTCGAACTCTGCATCGACAACATCGTCGTCGGCAGCCTTGCCGGCTTCTGCCTGCTCGGCACCCGGTGCAGCGCCTGCAGCACCTGCATCAGCCTGCTTCTCGGCATAAGCTTTTTCAGCAATCTTGCCAGCCACTTCAGTCAGTGCCGTTGTCTTGGCTTCGATAGCATCCTTGTCGTCGCCTTCCATTGCTGTTTTCAGTTCAGCGATGGCCGCTTCTGCAGCAGATTTCTCAGCCGCTTCCACTTTGTCACCCAGATCCTTAATCGATTTTTCAGTGCTGTGAATCAGGTTTTCTGCAGTGTTCTTCACTGTCACCAGCTCAACCGCTTTTTTATCTTCATCAGCATGTGCTTCTGCATCCTTGATCATTTGTTCGACTTCCTCGTCAGACAAACCACTTGAAGCTTTAATCACAATGGACTGCTCCTTGCCGGTTGCCTTGTCTTTGGCAGACACATTGAGGATGCCGTTCGCGTCGATGTCAAAAGACACTTCGATCTGTGGCACGCCGCGTGGTGCAGGCGGAATATCCGTCAGGTCAAAACGACCCAGTGATTTATTGCCTGAAGCCATCTCGCGTTCACCCTGTAATACGTGAACCGTTACTGCGGCCTGGTTGTCATCAGCGGTTGAGAAAGTCTGCGATGCCTTGGTAGGAATCGTGGTATTTTTCTCTACCAGTTTGGTCATCACGCCGCCCATGGTTTCGATACCCAGTGACAGAGGTGTTACGTCGAGCAGCAGGATGTCATTAACATCACCGCCTAATACACCGCCCTGAATCGCTGCACCAATGGCAACCGCTTCGTCAGGATTCACGTCTTTACGTGGCTCTTTACCGAAGAATGCCTGTACTTCTTCCTGCACTTTCGGCATACGTGTCTGACCACCAACCAGAATCACTTCGTCGATGTCGCTGGCAGAAAGACCGGAGTCAGCCAGTGCCTGCTTGCATGGACCAATGGTGCGTGCAATCAATTCATCAACCAGGCTTTCCAGCTTGGCGCGTGTCAGTTTGATGTTCAGGTGTTTTGGACCACTGGCATCTGCTGTAATGTATGGCAGATTAACATCAGTTGACTGGGTTGAAGACAGCTCGATCTTGGCTTTTTCTGCGGCTTCTTTCAGACGCTGCAGTGCAATCGGATCGCTGTGCAAATCAACACCGTTGTCTTTCTTGAATTCTTCAGCCAGGTAGTCGATCAAACGTGTATCAAAGTCTTCACCACCAAGGAATGTATCACCGTTGGTTGCCAGTACTTCGAACTGGTGCTCACCATCAATCTCGGCGATCTCGATGATAGACACGTCGAAAGTACCACCGCCGAGGTCATAAACCACGACTTTAGAGTCACCGCTTTTCTTGTCCATGCCATAAGCAAGGGCAGCCGCAGTTGGCTCGTTAATAATACGCTTTACTTCCAGACCGGCAATACGACCGGCATCTTTGGTTGCCTGACGTTGTGAATCGTTGAAGTAAGCAGGCACGGTAATAACCGCTTCTGTGACTTCATGACCGAGGTATTCTTCGGCCGTTTTCTTCATCTTTTGCAGGATGCGTGCAGAAACTTCCGGTGCCGCCATTTTCTGGCCCTTGGCTTCTACCCAGGCATCACCGTTGTCTGCTTTAATAATTTTGTATGGCACAAGTTTGATATCACGCTGCACCACGTCTTCGTCAAAACGACGACCGATGAGGCGTTTCACCGCGAAAATTGTGTCTGAAGGATTGGTAACCGCCTGACGTTTTGCAGGTGAGCCAACGACCACTTCGTCATCAGTAAATGCAACCACGGAAGGCGTGGTACGTTCGCCCTCTGCGTTTTCGATAACCTTCACTGAATCACCATCCATGACGGCAACACATGAGTTTGTTGTACCTAAATCTATACCTATAATTTTAGCCATTTCTGGTCTCCGATATTTTGTTAGTAGCCGCTATGTTTTTGTTACGTGACGGCAGTTTTATGTTTTGTTATTTCCCAATATGGGGCTGTTTTTGCGGTTTCCAAGGGGTGAAAGACAAGCTTGTCTCCGACCTCGTACTGGCTAACTTTCAGCTTCCGCCGCTTTCGATACCATCACCATCGCCGGACGCAGCAGTCGGTCATTCAGCGAGTAACCTTTCTGCATCACAGCGATGACTGTGTTCGGCTCAACTTCACCGTTTTCCTGCATACTCATGGCCTGGTGTTTTTCCGGGTCGAATTTTTCATTGATAGGATCAATCTCTTCGATGCCGAGTTTTTCCATCATTTTTTGCAGCATGTTCAAGGTCAGTTCCATGCCTTCACGCAAGGTTTCGGCGCTGGCATTTTCAGTAGCCAGTCCCATTACCATGCTGTCCAGCACAGGCAGTAATTCAGTAGCGAACTTTTCTGTACCGTACTTGTGGGCATTTTCAACGTCCTTGACGCTGCGACGACGCAGGTTATCCATTTCGGCCTTGGCGCGCAGATAGTGTTCCCAGTTTTCACTGGCTTTGGCCTGCGCAGCTTCCAGTTGTGCTTCCAGGCTATCAGCATTTTTTTCCGGGGATTCCAGTTTTGCTTCATCTTCCTGCGCAACTTCTTCTGCAGCCTGATCCACGCTTTCGTTGTCTATAGTTTCATTATTGTCTTGTTCTTGAGCTGACATTTTATCTCTCGTGACTAAGTTTGATTGTTAATGGCAATGTATGGCGGCGATTTGCGGTAATTCAAGGAATAAATGTGGTTTTTTCAAAATATCGCCGAAACAGGGTCTGAGACCACCGAAGCGGGGTCAGAGACAAGCTTGTCTCTGACTCCTTAGCTGCTTTAATTGCTGACACTATTGCTTAAGCGCATCCCCCAGCAGTTTGGCGGTGATGTCGACTACCGGAATAACCTGATCGTAATTCATCCGTGCCGGGCCAATCACGCCCAGCACACCGACGGCTTTGCCGGCAATGGCATACGGTGCGGTGATGACACTGCAATCACCAAAGCCTTCAAAACCGGCTTCATGACCGATAAAAATTTTCACACCATCGCTGTGCACGCAACGATCAAACAGACCGAGCATCTCGCGTTTGCGGTCAAAAATCTCAAACAGATGTTGCAGTTGTTCACGGTCAGTGGCTGCGTTATAACGCACCAGGTTGGTCTCGCCCTGCACGATAAATTCAGGCTTGCTCATCTCGTCATCAGACAGGGCCTTATCAGCAACTTCGACCACGGTTTTCATTACGCTGTCGACATCCTGCCGGCTGCGGTCGAGATCACTTAACAGGCTTTCGCGTATCTGCTGTACATCCTGACCGGTGAATTGCTGATTCAGATAATTCGCCGCCTGCTGCAATTCATCGGCGGTGTATTCCCTGTCCAGATGCAACACCTTGTTCTGCACGTCTTTTTCGTTAGTCACCATGATCGCCAGAATGCGTTTTTCAGGCAGCGGTAAAAATTCAATATGACGCAATTTCGCCGCCGTCTGTTTCGGCACGCTGACCACACCGGCCATCTGTGTCATTTCCGAAACCAGTTGTGAAGCGTGATTTACCAGTTCGTTCACTTCCATGTCAGGATCAAGCTGCTGCTGCACCTGGCTGACCAGTTCTTCTTCAATCGGCTGCACTTCCAGCAGGCTGTCGACGAACAGGCGCAGCCCCTGCTCGGTCGGAATGCGACCAGCCGAAGTATGTGGCGCGACCACCAGGCCTTTTTTCTCCAGCCCGCTCATCACGTTGCGAATGGTCGCCGAGCTAATATCCAGCCCGGCATCCTGCGCCAGTTTTTTGGAGCCGACCGGCTGGCCGTCTTCAATATAACTGGCTACCAGCTGCTTGAGCAGGATGGCGGCGCGATCATTGAGTAAAAGTGGTTTATTCAAAGCGTTTATCAAATCCGGGTTATTACGATTTAGCACTCTTTTGCAGCGAGTGCCAAAAGCGGGATTATGGTATCAAAGCCTGAAATGGTCAAGAGAAACAATCATCTGCTACGAAGGGTGTTTGCTATTGACTCAAAGGCGAAGTTGGCAGAACTCAGACATTGCATCAAAAAATAGCTTTTAAGCTTGCCAACCACTTAGCGTATAATGCGCCCTTTGAAAACCGCCTGGCACCGCCACACATGACAGATTCAGCACCCGTCCGTATCCGCGAGATTCCCTACAACTACACCTCGTATTCCGACCGTGAAATTGTTATTCGATTCCTTGGCGAAGAAAGCTGGCGCATCATCGAAAAACTGCGGGGCGAGCGCCGCACCGGCCGCTCGGCGCGCATGCTGTTTGAAGTGCTGGGCGATATGTGGGTGATCAAACGCAACCCCTATGTAAAAGATGATCTGCTCAGCAACCGCAAGCGCCGCGAATCGCTGATCGAAGCGCTGAAACACCGGCTTGAGCAGGTCGAGCTACGCGCCGATGGCAATGCAGATGCGCTGACCCTGCACCGCAACTGTCTGGAAGCCATACAAAATTTTGAACAGGGCTTGCTGGACCAGATCGCACTGCGCCACAAATCACGCAAGGTTCTCGGCAAAATCACCTCCAGCCACAACATCGATTTCAGCGGGCTGGCGCGCGTGGCACATTCCACCGATGCCACCGACTGGCGCATCGCCATGCCGTTTGTGGTCATCAAACCCGACACCGAACACGAGGTCGCTGCCATCGTGCGCGCCTGCATCGAACTGGGGCTAACCATCATCCCGCGCGGCGGCGGCACCGGTTATACCGGCGGCGCGATTCCGCTGCACGCCAACACCGCGGTGATCAACACTGAGAAGCTGGAAAACCTCAGCGCCATCGTGCAAACCGAACTGAGCGGCGTGGCGGGCAAACACCCGGTGGTGGAATGCGGCGCAGGCGTGATTACCCGCCGCGTCTCCAACCTGGCGGACGACAACGGTTATGCATTTGCAGTCGATCCCACTTCACAGGATGCCTCCACCATCGGCGGCAATATCGCGATGAACGCCGGCGGCAAAAAAGCCGTGATCTGGGGCACTGCACTGGACAACCTGGTTTCCTGGCGGCTGGTCACGCCCGACGGTTTGTGGATGGAAGTCGAACGGCTCAATCACAATCTGGGGAAAATTCACGACCAGGCCGATGTCGCATTCAAAATCACCCGCTTTGCAGCCGATGGCAAAACCGTCACCGGCGAGCCGGAAATTCTTTCGCTGCACGGTCAGGATTTCCGCAAGGCCGGTCTGGGCAAAGATGTCACCGACAAATTTTTATCCGGCCTGCCCGGCATTCAGAAAGAAGGCTGTGACGGCCTGATCACCTCCGGGCGTTTTCTGCTGCACAAAATGCCGCAGCACAAACGTACCATCTGTCTGGAATTTTTCGGCAGCGATATCGCCGAAGCCGTGCCCGCCGTGGTCGAGTTGAAACAACTACTCGATGACAATAAAAACGTGCTGCTTACCGGCCTGGAACATCTCGACGAGCGTTATATCAAGGCGGTGAAATACACCACCAAGGCCAGCAGCACAAACGGCTCACCCATTGGCCGACCCAAGATGGTATTGCTGGCAGACATCGCCGCCGATGACGAAGCCACTGTCGATGCCGCCGCCGAACAGGTCATCGAAGTCAGTAAAAAACGAAACGCACAGGGTTTTATCGCGGTCAGCGCCGAAGCGCGCAAACGCTTCTGGCTGGATCGCACACGCACCGCTGCCATCTCGGCGCATACCAACGCTTTTAAAATCAACGAAGACGTAGTCATTCCGCTGCCACGACTGGCGGAATACAATCGCGGCATCGAATGCATCAACATCGAACAGGCAATCGACAATAAAATAAAAATCTGCGATGCGATAACAACGTATCTCGACGGCAATTTAAAAGATGCCAAAGAAGATGACGGTTATGCCACCAGCAGCGAAGCCGAAGAAATTATTC